>NZ_JAEQDD010000010.1:0-69760 GCF_020737885.1 Microcoleus sp. PH2017_34_RAT_O_A
AGGCGATTATTGTTGGTGAACCTGCCCCTACGAGATATTGGATTGTGCGATCGCATATCTATCAATTTATATAGTCTAGTGAATCTTGGCTGGGGAGGGAGGGCAGGTTTATGAGATTGTCTGTTTTAGGCGATTATTGTTGGTGAACCTGCCCCTACGAGATATTGGATTGTGCGATTGCGGATCTATCATATTTTATATAATATTTTAGGGTGATTTAGAATCATTGAGATAACGATCGTAAGTTTGATAGCACAATTGCATCAATTTCTGAGGATAGCCGTTACTTTCGGCAATTAACTCCACAATTTCTGCCTCTGTAAAACTCACGGGTTTGTCAACAGGTGTTAACCAGTCAGCCTGGAGGCGACTAATAATAAATTCGCGGCTGATTTTTTCATCCCATTGCTTCAGATTTTCCTCAATGCAAATTCCTTTGAAAGGAGATGTCATATTTTTGTCTTGACTGTCAGGAAACAGTGTATCGAGAGAGGTGCAGGCGGCGACAACTAAACGCAATGGTGCATCGGTTCCCTCCGCCAAACCCCGCAATTGGCCGCGTACTTGGTTCGTAAATCCATCCCAGGTCATTTTCTCGACTTCATCTAAAAGCAACAGGAATCGGTGCGATTCTAGAGCCCGTTTTAGTTGATATCCTTTGACTGTCTCGATACCCGCTTCGCCACACAAAGCATCGTAAAAGTCATGTTCATCATAAACATTATTTAAGTTAAGGTAAATGGGTTGGCGCGGATGACGGAGTTCAGTTGGGGTTTCTCGGTAAAGGGCTTGTAGGAGGGAACTTTTGCCGATCGCCCTTTCGCCAATAATTGCTACACTACTACCACCATTCAGCGTCTCAAACACCCGCCGTATTTCTCGTTGTCTGCCAAAGAAAAATCGCGGATTGTCTATCTTGCCATGTTGGGGAATAAACGGATTGTTGTGGTTGGAATTATCAACTGCGATCGAAGAAACCGGGTTTTTCACCGAATCTATCGACTGCAACGAAGTATTGTCGTGAAAAAACCCGGTTTCTGGGCCCCGCGTAGTTGTATTGGGATTTGTAATGTCTTGCCAATCCAATCCTAAAGCCTTACAAATTCCAACAAAACACTGCGGGCTGACACGCTTCTGCTTGAAAAAATTATTAACTGTTTGAATATCAATACCTATCTTTAGACTTTTGTCTTCTCCCATTAAAACACGATCGGCTAAGTCTTTGCGACTCCAGCCTTTGTCTATGAGAGCTATTTTTGCTTTTTCGATTCCAGCCTCAGATGCTGCGATTCCCGCCATAGTCAAATTACAAACCTTTTAAGTATTATAACTGGCGATCGCGAACCAAACGCATCTTAAACGCATATCAAACTCATAGTATTTGAAACCCATACACACCTTGGCTTTCAAGGTTTTACCCTTTATGATTAAAACATCACCAATCAAAAGGTAGCAATTATGAAAGCTCAACCAAATATGACACCTGCTAAACCTAAATCTCCTAAAATGATTCGTAAAAATACCTCTCCTCAACCTCCCTCTCCTTTCGAGAAAGTCTTTGCAATAGTTGTCTGTATTACCTTACTTTCTGGAGGCGTGTCCTTATCGCTTAGTATGGAAGATCGGCTATCTCCGCAACAAATTCGCATTTTTGAGACTTGCAAGGATACTTGGAATATGGGTGTCGGTGCAATTTTCGGACTTTTAGGTAGTAAAGCAGATGATGATGAGTAATCTCTGATGGTTTATTTGCAAAAGTGCGATCGCCCTTAATGTCCAAAAGTGCGATCGCATTTAATCCCTCACCCAATTCCTCAAATTGTCCAATCTTCAAACCTCAAACCCGGTACTCGCTCAAAATCTCGCCGGTTCCGCGTCACCAGGATAGCATTTCTTGACATCACAACAGCAGCAATCCGTAAATCTTTTGTGCCGATGCGAATCTTTTGACGCACCAAATCTGTATAGCAATTGTAAGCATCGCGATCGAACTTCAACACATTCACACTGTTGAAATACTCTACTCCATCCAGAAATCCCTTATAACCCCAGATTACTCGCTCCGATTGAGAAGATTGATTGATCGCATTCAACCATCCCCGCATTTGTTCCTCAACGGTAATCACTGTTACTGCAATCTCTTCAGGATTAACCTGACTAACTCGCAGCTTTACCAGCGGATGATCGTTTTGAAAAAGCGTCAAACAATCCGTATCTAATACCCACAAACTCATTTTACTCCTATCTCCACATCAACTTGTGGGTAATCTGTTCCCATTTCCTCATCAAGGGTGTTGCGATCGGCTTCCATATAAGCAACCACCTCATCAAATAGCGGATTGTCTTTATACATTCCAGCAAACTTCATCCAAGGATGTTCCGGTTTGGGCGGTTGAATTGCCAAAGAAATGAGTTCGGCTTTCTCTAGCCGATCGCCCACAACTAAGCTAATATTGGTAATAACCTCTTCCCGGCTATTACCCTCTGCCTTACATTCTTCCCAACCCAAAGCCATCGCTTGATACTTTCCCTCTGTTTCCTGTTCGATCAGGATTGTCAAAGCTGGGCTATCGGGTTTTTGCTCTTGGATTTCTAGCGAAATGAATTCAGCTTTTTCTAAATGATTCGTCACAAGTTGGCTGAGATTTGCGATCGCCTCTTCGCGAGTATTTCCCTCAGCTTGACATTCAGGTAAACCCAATACCATCGCTTGATATTTTCCCTCTGTTTCCTGTTCGATGACGGCTGTCAATGAAAAGTTAGTTAATTTGTCCGACGACTTCAGTAATATTTTGGTAGTCATAATAGTAAATTCAAGTGAGAATTATATTGTTAATTATATCAACATCTTATATCATTTTCAATAAACCTTTTTGGCACGGGCAAGATGCCCATCCCACAAGAAAATTTACTCTTTGTGGAACAGGCATCTTGCCTGTTCGAGGTGATTGCAAAAAACTACGATAAAATTGACTCTTTGTGGAACAGGCATCTTGCCTGTTCCTAGAACCCCACAAGAAAAATGACTGTTTGTGGAACAGGCATCTTGCCTGTTCCTAACAAAGCCCTACAGACAAATTACGAATCGCGATCGAGCTTAAGCACAGCCATAAAAGCCTCCTGCGGCACATCCACAGTACCCACAGACTTCATCCGCTTCTTACCCTTCGCCTGCTTTTGCAGCAACTTCTTCTTCCGCGAAATATCGCCGCCGTAGCACTTCGCCAACACATCCTTCCGCAAAGCCGGAATATGTTCCGAAGCAATCACCTTAGCGCCAATAGTCGCTTGAATCGGCACCTTAAACTGGTGGCGGGGAATCAACTCCTTCAGTTTTTCCGTCAAGCCGCGGCCAACATTGTAAGCCTTATCCCGGTGCACGATCATCGCCAAAGCATCAACCGGATCGCCATTAATTAAAATGTCCAATTTCACCAACGGATTTTCGCGATAACCGATGATGTGATACTCCATACTTGCATAACCGCGCGATCGCGATTTCATCTGATCGAAAAAGTCCGTCACCACCTCCGCCAAAGGCAACTCATAAACCAACGTAGTCCGCCCCTGACTCAGATACTTCATATCCATAAAAATGCCCCGCCGACTTTGAGACAACTCCATCAGCGCCCCCACATAAGTTTCCGGCGACAGCATTTCTACCCGCACATAAGGTTCCTCAATCTTCTCCCGATATTGAGGATCTGGCAAGTGACTCGGATTGTCAATTGTTAACACTTCTCCCTTAATTGTTGTGACTTGATAAACCACAGAAGGAGCCGTAACAATCAAATCCAAATTGTACTCTCTCTCCAATCTTTCCTGCACAATTTCCATGTGCAGCAAACCCAAGAAACCGCAGCGAAAACCAAATCCCATCGCACTAGAAGTTTCCGGTTCGTAGGAAAGCGCCGCATCGTTGAGTTCCAGTTTTTCCAAAGCTTCCCGCAAGTCAGGAAATTGGTCTGCATCGATCGGGAATAAGCCACAAAAAACCATCGGCTTAGCCTCCGTATAACCAGGCCAAGGCTCCGGTGCAGGCTTTTTGACCAAAGTAATCGTATCCCCGACGCGAGCATCAGCTACCGCCTTAATTGCCGCGCCCAGATAACCCACTTCTCCCGCGTGCAGTTCGTCTACTTGTACTTGCGTCGGTGACAAAATGCCCAATTCATCGATGACATATTCCTTCCCCGAAACCATCAACAAAACCCGATCGCCCTTTTTGACACTTCCGTCCATCACCCGGAAATACACAATTACCCCGCGATAAGCATCGTAATAACTATCAAAAATTAGCGCCCGCAGCGGTTTCTCAACAGTATCCTGCGGCGGCGGCACCAATTCCACGATCGCCTCCAAAATATCATCAATACCAATTCCTTCCTTAGCAGAAGCCTCAATCGCCCCGCTACAGTCCAGACCGATAATTTCTTCAATTTCCCCTTTAACCCGTTCCGGTTCCGCCCCCGGCAGGTCAATTTTATTTAGAACCGGAATAATTTCTAAATTATTTCCCAAGGCAAGGTAGACATTTGCCAAGGTTTGTGCTTCCACGCCTTGAGATGCGTCTACCACCAGCAGCGCCCCTTCGCAAGCAGCGAGCGATCGCGAAACCTCATAGGAAAAGTCAACGTGTCCGGGAGTGTCGATCAGATTTAGCACGTACTCCTGACCGTCCTTGGCAGTGTAATTCATCCGAGCCGCTTGCAGCTTGATCGTAATGCCGCGTTCGCGTTCGAGATCCATATTGTCTAAAAACTGCTCCTTCATTTCCCGTGCCTTCACAGTCCCAGTCGCCTGCAACAGTCGATCGGCCAAAGTCGATTTTCCGTGGTCGATGTGAGCAATAATCGAAAAATTACGAATGCGAGATACAGGAACGTTTGTCATAAAACCTATCGGCAAAAGATTGACTTTTGTTATATTATAAAACTTCATTCAATCTACAGTCATTTATAGTCATTTAGAGACTTAAATAGAATTTAATTTTTTCTCGGTTGTGGGTTGACAAAGCCATTGTATTTATGCTATGTTCTATCGCCTCTCCAGCCTAGACGCCCTCCTCAGAAAAAGTTTTGTCTCTGTTGTTTTACAGAAAAGTCTGGAACAGTTGAGAAAAAGGCGATCGGCAGCATCCCGCATCAAACTTCCAGCCCAGTCGATTTGTTAGAGATTTTAGACTTCGGGGTGAGACTTCAACGAGCGCGAGCCTCGATTCGGAATACAGGAGAACGATTTTAGATTTACTGCACAACAGATTTGAGATTGGAGACAGCGACGTGAGACTTGAGCGAGCGCGAGCGTCGAACTCAAAAAAGAAGAGCGATTTTCAATTTACTGCACAACAGATAAATCTGGGAGATCGAGCAGGGGTCTAAAATTTTGGGCCGAGCACCACGATTGTCGGGCGCTTGTACCCATTTTTGGCGTCAGGTTACTCTACAGAGGCGGATAGCAAACTGAAAAATATTGGTGAGAAGTTGCTAGCGCTTGACAAGAAGCAGATAATTTGGTCAAATGACGGAAGCGGGGCGGCAAGGGTGTAAAAAATACAGGTTTTGAGCCGCTGTGCATCTCTACTAGGGATAAGGCATCACTTCCTTCAAAACACTTCCTTCAAAACAAAAAGGCGTAAATTCCTAGAAGGAATTGAAACTTAAGAATTAAAACTAGGATTTTTTAAGTATGAGCGAGTCAAGTATACACTCCCACAGTTCGTCAGAAAAAGTGGAACTATCTATCCATATAGATTCTGAACTGCTAGACCAAATTAAGCACTTGACAAATGACCCCAGCAAAGTCATTGAAACAGCAATCAAGCAGTGGCTCAGAGGCGAGCGTCGCGAAGACGATCAGGCTATGAGTTTGCGTCGCACCCCTCCTGTCCCGCCCCGCGGCGAATGGAACGACTGAGGTTGTCTCCTGTCTCGCCCTCCTACGGCGCGCACAAATCTGCTGGGCATAAAATTTCTGGGTGTGAAATTTAGATCGTCCGATCTCCGGCGAGATAACTCCGGCAGATTTCCGGGCGAAATACAGGTGGTTCGGAGCAATATTGGTTAAGTAGAAGGAGCTTTTCTATTGTGACGGCAAAAATGCGATCGCCAGTCCCCGACTTGAGTTTTTGGCAGCCTCAACTTTTGGCGGAATTTTTAAACTCGATAGTTAATATGTGCAGACTACTAATTCCTACATCTTAAGTTGTATTTTTAAATTACCGAAAACTGCTGACAACAAATAGTTTTGAGTTTTGAGTTGAGTTATAAATTAATTTTTTGGGAAATTATTGATAACTAAAAATGCTGTGGTAGAAGTCTAAAAGAGTTCTGAGTTTCGAGTCTCGACCTGTGAATCATTCATTAAAAAGCCAACTACTTTGCAGTCAATTAATATAGCCACCGTGCCCGATCGCGGGGAATTTATTAATTGCTAAAACTAATGCGCTCGATTGCATCTTCCATCTTCAATCTTGCATCTTCCATCTTTTTAGCTTGAGCGACTTATACGGCTTAGCCGAAGGAAGCCGCAAGGGCTTATTCCTTCTTCCTTCTGTTAACCCTTGTCTTGCGCGATCGGGCTCTTCTGTCAACCCAACGACCGGCTTTTCGGGCTCTTCTGTCAACTATCAACTGTCAACTCTCCACTCTTCCTTATTGCTTCTACCATAACTCACATCTTAATTATCAAAACCCAAAACAATTTTGAGTTTTAAATTTTAAATCAAAAACTCAATACTCAAAATCAGAATTACTTTTATCCCCTAATCTGATGGACTCTAACACAGATTTCCGGCGATCGAACCTCGCCTCTACAGCATTTTTTCAAGAGTTAGGGGCAGAATTAGTATTTACCCAAGACGCAAGGGGTCGATATCTGTCTTTTTACTGGCAAAAAGCCGAGGAGTACAACCTCACAGCAGAAGAAATTGTCGTTAGCGAAGCCCTCGAAGAGGATCGCCCCCTCAGCGAAACCCTGCAACCCATCGCCCCTGCACCTTATCTCGAACGCCTGCGGCGGGCGCTCGAAACCCTTGTCCCCCAAAGGTTTAGCTATCCATTTTGCCACGCCGAACAATATTTTCTCTTCGATTTGACAGTCACTCCGGCGATCGACTCCAATGGTAAAGCTACAAAAGTCTTAGTTATGGGCAGGCTGCTGTCGGACAAACCCGTACAATTGTCGGCAGATTCCCCAGAATTCATGGCATATCCAGCTTTGCCATCTTCCTCCGACGCCAGCCAACAAATGCTGTATCCAGCCAGCCTCATCGGTAGACCGCTCACTACCTACTCGGAAATCGATCGCAAAATTATCTCCCAAATCGCTCAAAACCTGCACAGAACCCTCGATTTACAGACAATTTGGCAGCAAACAGTTAACAGTTTGGGTGAAGTTTTGAACGCGAGCCGCTGTATCATCTGTTCCTCCAAAAAAGACAGCGAAAACCTCGAAATTTCCCCCTTCCCGATCTCAGAAAATCAGCAAAACTATCCAGATCTAGCAGCAGAATTGCAACACTCAATTGCCAGCGATGGATCGCCCCCGCTGTCTGCCGATCAAATCGAAAATCTCCAATCGAAAACTTTTAAAGTAGTAGCTGAGTACCGCCAAGAACCTTACTCTTCGATGCTGGGATTACAACTGCGCGCAGCCGAACAGCCGGGCTGGATTCAAACTTTAGCCACGTTAAAACCCGTAGCAGTCGATTACGCCTCCCCCATTGTCGATCGCTTCGATCGCCATTCCGTACTCGTAGCAGCTACCTTCTATGAAGACCAACCCAATGCCCTGATATGTTTGCACCGCTGCGGCAATTCCCCGAAATGGAGTCCTGTCGAACTCGAATTTGCCCGCGAGTTAGTCGCTCAAGTCGGCAGCGCGATCGCCCACGCTACACTTTACCAAGAATTAGAACAAGCCCGTGCCGAAGCCGTCGCCCTTTCCCAACTTAAAAGTCAATTTCTTGCCAATACTTCCCACGAACTCCGCACCCCCCTCAACGGCATCCTCGGTTTCCTGAAACTGGTTCTGGATGGCATGGCAGATGACCCCGAAGAAGCGCACCAATTTATCGAAGAAGCTTATCAATCGGCATTACACTTGTTCAATGTGATTAACGATATTTTGGATATCGCTAAAATCGAAGCTGGCAAAATGGAGTTAGACCTCGCTCCAGTCAAACTCGGCGAACTTTTGCAGCAAGTGGAGAACTTTACACGGGTTCAAGTGCAAGAAAAGCGATTGCAATTTCAAATCCAAACACCAGCCATCGAGGACGAGATTATTTTGTATGCCAACTACCAACGCCTGCTTCAGGTAATTTTGAACCTCACCGGCAATGCAATTAAATTTACCAAGGAAGGCGGAATTCGCATCAGTGCCGAAGTTATTAAGAAAAAAGTAACTGTTAACAACCAGGAGTTACCCGGAATTGTGAAAATCCGAGTTGCGGATACTGGCATTGGGGTTTCTCTAGACAAGCAATATAAATTATTTGAGTCATTTTTTCAGGTGGACGGCGCTCGTACCAGACAATACGGCGGCACTGGTTTGGGATTGGCTATTTCTCAAAAACTGGTAGAAGCCATGGGTGGCACAGTAAATTTTTACAGTATGGGGGAAGGACTCGGATCGACAGTTACTTTTACTGTGGTGCTTTATCAAGAACCGCTCTTGAAAAATTAATTATTGGTAATTGGTAATTGGTAATTGGTCATCGGTAATTGCTTCAGTTCTGGGTTATCCGAAGAGAGGAACGCTATCCATAAAAGCGATATCCGATCTATGAAAACTTTTGTGGGGTAGGCATCCTGCCCGCCCCAAAGATCAACTCATTTGATTAAAACTCTTGTGGGGTAGGCATCCTGCCCGCCCCAAAGATACAAACTAAATGCAAGACATTGTTTTTACCAGAAAGAATTGGTTGAAAGCCCCAAGTCTTTGAGGGAGAAATTAAAATCAGACTATTCATTACTCCAATCCTCTTCCTTCTAGGTAGAGGTCGCTCTCCTTCGGTCAACTGTCAACTATTGAAAGCTTATCCCAAGCGTATTGGATCGTCGCGACGTTCAAGGACGTGGGGAAACGAATCAGTTTCAGGGATTTGACCGATTTAACGGATAGATGTTGAGGCCAGAAGTCCGAGATCAGAAGCCCGAGCAAATCACCAAGAAGCAAAACTTGTCCGCAGCCAAAGGAGGGAATAAGCAAGAAGCAAGAAATAAAAAATAGCTATAGCTGTTCTCAACTTGGGTGTCTCGCCAGTTGTCTTACCACTTACCAATTACCACTTACCACTTACAAATTTGTATATCACTCAGTTGATTATGTCGGGATCGGTGTATCCCTGATTACAAATTCGCGCATAAAAATCATTGATAATTGGTGGTTTTCATAATAACACAGTTATATTGCCCGTCGCAGTATCAAATTTTACCTTGTCCGCCACCAATCTCCCTCCTTCGGTGTTTTCCACTCAGACCGATCGCCCCACCGCTGCCGAACCCACGCAGAATTCGCATCAATGGCATTGGGGGGGGTAGGACAACAGATCATCTCGCTCTGTCTCTTCGCGGCTCACACCTGCGAATAAACCCCCCCAAAAAATCGCTAACCTTACCAGAACTGAATGCCCACCCATAGGACTGATTTAACTTCCACAGCCCTATTGTAAAGTTATATTAAGAAAACTTGACGTTCTTAGTTTTATGTGAGAATTGTAAAGATATTGTAAAGATCCTTGCAATAGATAGTATTTTTTGACTAAGTGTGGGAACATTTAAGTGTAATTACGCAAACCTCTATTTGAACAGTTTGCGTCTGGCAAATTAAGTAAATTTCTGCTGTGTTGGTGGAGTGGTAGACTTTTGCCAGTCTAGTAGAAAGAGGGTTGCTATGAATCAGCAAGTATCAGCTCAATCGCAAAAACTTTTGCTCCAAATTGGCAGAAAGATTCGTCGAACTTTGGATCTCGATACCATTTGGCAACAAACAGTTAACTCTCTCGGACAAACATTAGGTGTCAGCCGTTGCATCATTTGTCCCTATCAAAGTTCTAGCCAGCAAGTCACAGTGGCTGCTGAATACTGCCAAGAACCATTTCTACCAATGCTGGGAGTGAAAATCTCGCTCACGTCAGCACCTCATATTACTCAAGCTCTAGAGACCCTAAAACCGGTGGTAGTAGAATCGTTAGGAGCCGACGATCCTTTTGAACGGCATTCGCTGCTAGTGGTCGCTACCGCTTATCAAGATAAACCTAATGGCATAATTAGCTTGCACCGGTGCGAGGGCGGATTGTCAGGGAATGATGGTAATGCCGATCGACCTTGGACTCAAGACCAGATCGAATTCGCAGAAGAAGTTGCGGATCAAGTCGGAAGTGCGATCGCCCTAGCCACCCTCTACCAAGAGCGCAGCCAGCGAACAAAAGAACTATCCCAGTTTAAAAAAGAGTTTTTGTCAACCGCATCCCACGAGCTGCGAACTCCACTAAATCACATCATCGGCTATCTACAACTAACTGTAGATGATATGGCCGACGATCCAATAGAGGAAAGAGCTTTTATCCAAGAAGCTCACCGTTCGGCTCTCCATCTTTCCAAGGTAATTGGTAATGTCTTAGATTCCATTCAGTCAAGTAAAGCTTGTCAGGCTCACGTAGAGTTAGATGCTTTGAGGAGTCAGCAAAAATCTCTAAACAAGTAAAGATGCAATTCCCGCATTCAAAAACTCGAATATTGATCGGGCACACAAGTCTTCTGCCTGGAAAATGTGACACTTGCATCTATATAGCAATATAGCAATACTAATTTATTTGCTAGTTCTAGAAAAATTTAAATCCTTGTTCAACAAGGAGTCTAGCCAGACAAAAAAGTTTTTATCTTGTGCCAATCCGCTCTGATTGCTATAGATTTTTTCAAGAACTTCGATAGCTGGTTACTAAATTATTTTTAGGTCATTAGGGTTGTGTCTAACACAGCATAGCAAATAATAAAGGTAGAATCAGGGTGTATTTATTATGATATTATGTGGGATCGATCGAATAGCTTTGTAGTGAGGAAGTCCGTACTAATAAAACTCAGAATACCGACTTCCTTACTACAAATCTGCAACGGCTATTTTACCGGAGATGATATCGCCAGCAGAAGATTGCTGCTTCGGACTTTTAGTGTTTTTAACTTATAGCCTTTCTCAAAAAGATGAGGTATGACTGACAGCTTATATAACCGCTTAAACCAAGAGGGCCCAAGCCCAACAACATCCGCGAATCTTTCTGAGAACCGCTATATGCTTGAGGGAATTAGTTATCCCCATCTTTTTTCTTGGTTGGCGGGCGGCTGACATAGCGGGCCCAAAAAGGTTCTTCCATATTTTTCAGGGATGCTAGTTTTTGGCGCTCATCTTCTATGCGCTTGCGTTCTGAAAGGTCAGAAAATATGTTGATACTGCCGACTGTCTCGCCGCCTACATCTTGTACGGGTGCGGCAAACAGCCAAAGGTCGATCGAACTACCGTCTTTTTTGGGCAAAGACACTTCCAAACCGTTTTCCGGTTTGCCATTACCCGCAGACTTCAGCAGCGCGTAAAAATCTTGCTTTTGTCCTTCAGGAATATTCGGCAATGGTTGGCCCAAAACCTCAGCAGCAGTCCAGCCAAAAAGTTCTTCGGCGGCGCGGTTCCAGACAAGGGTGCGGCCGTCATTGTCGGTACAGTTAATCGCCAGCGGCGCCGATGCAATCTGGGCTTGCCAAACTCTGTTAACGAGTTGCAGTTTCAATTCTACTTGCTTGCGATCGGTAATTTCCTGACAAGCGCCCCACAAACGAACAACCCGCCCTTCAGTTTTGTCCCACACGGCTTGCCAGCAGTCCCGCACCCAGCGCACACCACCATTTTTGTTAACAATTCGATACTCATTGACTCCCATACCTCTAGAAGTACAGCCTTCTAATTGTTTAATTAACATTTCCCTATCATCAGGGTGAACGATATCTGAACTCCACCAGCCCGAGGCAGTTAATTCTTCAGGGAGATGACCGCTCACGCGCGCCAAAGCTTCCGTTACCCACTCACAAACAAAGTTACCGTTGGGAAGTGCCTTGAAAGAATAGGCAAAATCCGAAGTAATTTGTGACATAATTTTGTAGTGCCGTTGCGACTCCAGGAGTGCGCTTTCTGCTTGCTTGCGTCCCTCAATTTCCCGGGAAGCAATCAGAATTCCCTGTACGCTAGAATCGTGAAGCAAACTATTGCCGATCGACTCCAAGTAGATCCAAGAACCGTCCGCGTGGCGTTTGCGATATTCGATCGGCTTCCCAACTCCAGGAAATTCTAGCAACTTGCCAAAATATGCCTTCCAACTCAGCAAATCGTCTGGATGGATCAACTCGCCATGAAACTTGCCAATTCTCTCTTCTGGCTTGTAACCCAAAACTCTCTCTAGCGCTGCGCTGTGATATCGGACTCGCCCGTCGGAGCCAACAATAGTAATTATATCTGGAGAATTACGGAGCGCAGCCTGAAGTTTGGCTTCGCTTTTAGTTAATGCTTTATTATCCCGGCGGTGCTGGTTGATTTCTTCGTTCAACTGCTCCTGTAGCTTTCTGAGTTGCGCCGCTTGCTGGGCGACAGTGCGTTCCAAAAGACGATTTAAATTTTCCGCCTCAACTAACTTTGCCGCGTTATTTGTCGCACTTTCAAACTGGCGGCTGGTTGCCATTTCTTGCAAAGAAGTTGACAGAGTTTCCACAGTTTTTATTAAAATTGCCTGTTGGGGAGGTGGTAAATGCTTAACTTGTTCCTGCAACGTTTCTAGGTATTTGTAAATTGTTTCTAGCATTTTATTAATTAGGGAATCTAATAGTTGCCACAGGTGAAAACTCTAAAAAGCGGACAGAAGTTTTTTTTAAGATAACCCATAACTAAGAGTGATGTATGGCGATCGATCGCGATCTTAATCACCAGTCATTGCGTGACTTTATTTTGACATCATAGCAACTGAGACTGAAAGTAATTTTTTGTGGCGGTAAAGTTAATAGCCTAGCGTCAGCACCCCATTCGGGAACCTGCGAGAGTCGGCAACCCGCCCCTGCCGTCAATGCAGGGCACAGGAGCGGTTACGCTAAACTAGATGGGTGTAAATAGAAAGAGAGATTTATGACAGAGCCAGCCAACGCTCGCGATTTGTTTCGCGCTGCTTACGAACACCGTTACACCTGGGATGCCAACTTTCCCGGTTACAGCGCCGATATTGAACTCAAACAAGGCGACGAAGTATATACGGGTCATGTTTCCATTAAACCAGACATGACAGTGGAAGTCAGTGGCATTGCCGATGAGGAAGTAAAGCAGAGCGTTTACACTCAAATGCGCGATATTGTGACTCACCGGAAGCGATCGACATTTGAAAAATCCCACGGCAAAAACAGCTTCACCCTCGGCGAGAAGGACAGTACCGACGCTGTGGATATTTTAGTGCAAGGCGACTCAATGGGCTCGAATTATAAAATCCGAGGTCTGTCAATTTGTCAAGTCAGCCGGGTGATGGGTCGCATGGCTTTCGTCATTGACACGCACAAAAGCTTAGAGACACCCGAAGGTTCTTTGGCTAGTCATTACGATGCCGTTTTTCGCAACCCCGAAACCAACGAAATCACCAGAGAACTGGAATTTGAAGATACCTTTGACAAGATAGGCGACTATTATGTCATGACCAAGCAAGTAGTGCGATCGAAAGAAAAAGGTCAACTGACAACAACCGAGTTTAACTACTCCAACGTCAAACTGCTAGAACCAGCAGTAGTCTAGGGTTATACCCTTTTCGAGTTGCGCGTTGAAGATTAAAGACTTGGCAACGATGGATGACAACCCAGGTGGGGGAATCTCTCCTACAGTTGCAGTCATTCTGGGAAGGATTAATTGCAAAATCCGTTTTGTTGGAGCAAGCGGGTTTTGCGATTAGTGTCTCGGACTCAACTTCATTTAACGGCAAGTAACGGTACGATCGAACTAAGTCAATTGTACGAATAATTTTTGAGGCAAAATATGACAACACTAGCACTAACCAGAGATAACGTCGAAACAGTTCTCGATGAAATGCGCCCCTACCTGATATCAGATGGTGGCAACGTCGAACTGGTAGAAATCGACGGCCCAGTAGTACACCTGAGACTGCAAGGAGCTTGCGGCTCTTGTCCGAGTTCCACAATGACTCTGAGAATGGGCATTGAACGCCGCCTGCGCGAAGCAATCCCTGAAATTTCTGAAGTCGAACAGGTAATGTAATTAGTCAGTTGACAGTTGACAGTTGACAGTTGACAGTTGACTGTTAACGGTTGACTGTTACCTTTTTTCAATTCCTTATATAGCGACAGGTGATTTTAATCCAGAATTTACCAGCCTGAGTGTTAATTCATGACTGTACGGAAATGAAGATAATTCTAGTTGACTGGCTATTAAAGCTTTTACCGCTATTACCAGAAAGAATTGGTTGAAAGCCTGTCCATTTTAAGGAGAAATTAAAACAAGACGATTCATTACTCCAATCATCTTCCTTCTAGATAGAGGCTGCTGTCAACTGTCAACTGAATCCAATCCTCTTCCTTCGAGTTAAAGGTCGCCCTCAAGCGGTCAAATATCAATTGAATAAAAGCCCTAGATACAAAAAGTAGTTTTATGTGCTACTCGATGGTAGTAATGTGTGCAGCATCAACCTGCAATTGAGAAGTTGGAAGCGCTACTTAATAGGGACAATCTGCGCTGTTCATCACCCTAAAGATAGAAGTTAAGCATTCCTGACAAAATTACAAAATACCAATTACAAAATACCAATTACAAAATACCAATTACAAATTATAATTACCCATTACCCATTACCCATTACCAAAATCAATGTCTCATCCACTTTACGTAGCCTTCATTTGGCACCAACACCAACCCCTCTACAAATCAAGATCGTTCACTAGCGCCGGAGCATCCGAGTATCGACTGCCTTGGGTGCGCTTGCACGGAGTCAAAGATTACTTGGATTTAGTCCTAATTCTGGCAAAATATCCCAAGCTGCATCAAACTGTAAACCTGGTTCCGTCCTTAATTTTGCAGATAGAAGACTGCATCGCCGACAAAGCATTAGACCCTTACTTGGCGGTAACTCTCAAGCCAGCAGAAACTTTAAACATCGCTGAACAAGAGTTCATTTTAGAACACTTCTTTGATGCCAACTACCATACCCTGATTCAGCCGCATCCCCGGTACGCTCAACTCTACACTCAGCGGCAGGAAAAAGGGATTCAATGGTGCTTGGCAAACTGGAAAGTGCAGGATTTTGGTGACTTGCTGGCGTGGCACAATTTAGCTTGGATCGATCCGCTGTTTTGGGATGACCCCGAGATTGCAGGGTGGCTGAAACAAGGACAAAATTTCAATCTGGCCGATCGCAAAAAGATCTATTCAAAACAAAAAGAAATTCTCGCCAGAATCATTCCCCAGCACCGTAAAATGCAAGCTGAGGGACAGTTGGAAGTGTCCACAACCCCCTACACTCACCCGATTTTGCCGCTGCTTGCTGACACAAATGGCGGCCGCATAGCGATTCCTAACATGACTCTGCCAGAACATAGGTTCCAGTGGGCTGAAGATATTCCCAGACATTTGAGAAAATCTTGGGATATGTATCAAGACAGATTTGATTGTAAACCGCGGGGTTTGTGGCCGTCGGAACAGGCAGTTAGCCCGGAAATTTTGCCCTACATTGCTAAACAAGGGTTTAAATGGATTGTCTCGGATGAGGCGGTATTGGGGTGGACAATTAAACACTTTTTTCACCGCGATGGGGCGGGGAATGTTTGCGAACCAGAATTGTTATATCGCCCTTATCGTTTAGAAACTCCTGATGGCGATTTGGCGATCGTATTTAGAGACCACAGATTGTCGGATTTGATTGGTTTTACCTACGGTTCGATGGAACCGAAGAAGGCAGCGTCGGATTTGGTGGGACACTTGGAGGCGATCGGCAGAACTCTCAAACACCGACAACCCGACGGCCACACATCTTTAGAAAATCCGTGGTTGGTGACGATCGCCCTAGACGGCGAAAATTGCTGGGAATTCTATCCTCAAGATGGCAAACCGTTCTTAGAATCACTCTATCAAACTCTCAGCGACAATCCCGATATCCAATTAGTCACAGTGTCGGAATTTCTCGACAAATTCCCCGCCACCGAAACAATACCCGCCGCCCAACTGCATACCGGTTCCTGGGTAGACGGTTCCCTGACAACTTGGATCGGCGATCCTGCGAAAAACCGCGCTTGGGATTTGTTAGGGCCAGCCAGACAAATGCTGGCAAACCATCCAGAGGCTACGGAAGAAAGCAATCCCGAAGCTTGGGAAGCGCTTTATGCGGCGGAAGGTTCCGACTGGTTTTGGTGGTTTGGCGAAGGCCACACGTCGAATCAAGATGCTATGTTCGATCGGCTATTCCGCGAACACGTAGCAGCAATCTACGAAGCTCTCGGCGAGCCTGTACCCCCGGAAGTGCTGCGACAAGTAGAGGCACACGAGGTTCAAGGCGACCACCAACCGCTGAGCTTTATTCACCCGATTATCGACGGTATCGGCAACGAACAGGATTGGGACAAAGCCGGCCGGATTGAAGTTGGGGGAGCAAGGGGTACGATGCACCGGAGTGCGGCAATTCAGCGGCTTTGGTACGGCGTAGATCACTTGAATTTTTACCTTCGCGCCGACTTCAATGCTGGGGTGCGGCCGGGCATTGATTGCCCGCCGGAGTTAAACTTGTTCTGGTTTTATCCCGATCGCACGATGCACAACAGCTTGATTCCGCTGTCAGGTTTGCCCGATGAAGCACCCATCAACTATCGCTTCCACCATCAGTTAGAGATTAATTTGCTGACGAAATCGATTGGGTTTCACGAAGCAGGAGAGGGCGATGAGTGGCAGCCCCGCCTCAGCCGGGCCCAAGTGGGATTGGATAAATGTTTGGAGATAGCAGTGCCCTGGGCGGATTTGCACATTATGCCAGACTGGCAAATGAGGCTGATTGCGGTTTTATCGTCCGGGGAGCGCTACTCTAGCTGTCTGCCCGAAGATGCTTTGATTGGAATTGGAATGCCTTAAAGAGTCATGAGTCATGAGTCCTGGCGTCATTAGTCATCAGTCATTAGTCCGATCGCGTCCGGTCGATCGAGCGCTATAAAATAGGTTTGTAGTCAGGAATTCAGTCCTCTGTTTTTTGAGGACTGAAGTCTTAACTACAAACCTGCTATAAAATAGGTTTGTAGTCAGGACTTCAGTCCTCTGTTTTTTGAGGACTAAAGTCCTCATTACAAACCTGCGCTAGAAAATTGGTTCGTAGTAAGGAATTCAGTCCTCTGTTTTTTGAGGACTGAAGTCCTCACTACAAACCTAATAATGGGTGAATTTACTGGACATCTAATCATTAGTCATTGGGAAATCATCAAACTAATGAGCCGCATTTTGCTCTCGCTCGATCGCTACCAACAACCCTTGCAGATCGCACACCTCAACACTGAGCATGAGGTGATGCTACTCGATTGGACTTCCGAACCAAACTCAGAATTTATTCTTCCAAAAATAGCTTTTGACTTGTGCATTCTCGACGAGGCAAACTTCGATCGTATCGGGCACATGGTTGAAACATTAAAAACTGCGGTGGAGCCTAGTTTTTTACCGTTTTTGCTATTGATAAATTCCCAAACGCCGACTCTTTCCGAGCAGCAGTTTTTGCTGAGTTCCAAACAACTCGAAGGCAGAATTGATGATTTGATAGTAAGTCCCATAGATGCCAGCCAACTGCACTTGCGCGTAGAAAATTTGTTAGCTCGCAGGCAGCTATCGTTAGAACTCCACAGACTTCAACAAGTAATTAAAGAACGCACTTTTACAGAAAGTTTGTTGATCGACTCGCTGCAAACGGCAAACGAAAATTTGCAACGGGAAATCGCCAAGCGGGGAGAGGTAGAAGCTGCACTCCAAGAAAACTCCTATCTCGAATCGCTGATGAATGCCATGCCAGATATTGTCTGCTTTAAAGATGGCGAGGGCAGGTGGCAGGAGGCAAATCAAGCAATATTGGAATTGTTTGAGCTATCAGCAGATAACTACCGGAGCCTCACAGATACTCAGTTAGGAAAACTCAGCAGTTTTTACGGGGAGGCTCTACAGGCTTGCGAGGTGAGCGATCGAGCAGCGTGGGAAAAAGGTACTCTTTGTAGGGGAGAAGAAGTGGTTCCCCGATCGAACGGTACTGTAAAAATCTACGATGTAATTAAAGTACCCGTATTTCATGCCGACGGCAGACGTAAAAGTATCGTGATACTGGGCCGCGACATTACTGAATACAAGCAAGCTAGAGATGAACTCGTGCGCTTGGCGTCGATTGTCGAGTCTTCCGACGACGGCATCGTGGGCAAAACCCTCGCCGGGACAATTCAGAGCTGGAATGCAGGAGCCGAGAAGATTTACGGCTACTGCGCGCAGGAAGTCAAGGGACAGTCGATCGAGATTTTAGCAATTCCCGAACGCCCCAAGGAAATCCCCCAAATTCTGGAAAATATTCGGGCTGGAACTACGATCGACCATTACGAAACCGTACACTTGCGTAAAGACGGCGAACAGATAGATGTGTCTCTGACGATTTCTCCGATTAAAGACGCCACAGGAGCAGTAACGGGCATTTCAACTATCGCTCGCGACATCACCGATAGCAAGCGAGTTCAAAAAGCTCTCGAACAACTCCGCCACCAAACAGAAATGATTTTGTTCTCCGCAGCAGAAGGAATTTGCGGGTTGGACAAACAGGGAAAAGTAACTTTTGTCAATCCGGCGGCGGTGAGAATGGCTGGTTGCGAATCGAAGCAATGGATCGATCGACCTTTGTCTGAAAGCTTACACCGTTCGCAGGCAGAATGCTCGAAGGCGATCCTCTTCGAGGGCTGCGCTAACGAGCAAATGTCACCTGCAACAGATATCAATTCCGGCTCTCAACTTGCCCCCGAGGGCGCCACACCAACCACGGGAAAACTCTCGAACCCAGTATGTTCTCAAATTTTAGACACCTTGAGAGACGGAGAGGTTCGGCGTGTCACGGATGAGGTTTTTTGTCGGCAAGACGGCAGCAGTTTTCCAGTTGAGTACGTTGTCGCTCCGATGCGAGAACAAGGCGAAATTATTGGCGCTGTGGTGACTTTTAAAGATATCACCGATCAGCTTGCGGTCGAGCACATGAAAGATGAATTCATATCTGTTATCAGCCACGAACTGCGGACGCCCATGACTTCGATTCACGGGGCACTCGGTCTCCTCAACAGCGGCCTGCTTGAGGCTCACCCCCAGAAAGCCAAGCGGATGCTGGAGATTGCGATAGCTAATACTGACCGGTTAGTGCGCTTGATCAACGACATCCTGGATTTAGAGCGCATGGATTCTAATTACAGCACTGCCATCAAACAAACTTGCAATGTCGCGGATCTGATGTTGCAGGCGGCTGACGAGATGCAGGGAATGGCCCAGCAGGCAGGAGTTACTCTGTCTGTGAGACCTGTGAGGGCGCAATTGCTCGCTGTTCCCGATCGGCTAATTCAGGCATTGACAAATTTGCTCAGCAATGCTATAAAATTTTCGCCCGCAGGTGCTACGATTTGGCTGAGCGGTGAGTCGATCGAGCATCCGGATTTGGCAGAAAAAGCTGAGTTGAAGTCAGTGTCGTCTCCTTGTTTGTTGTCTCCCGAGACTGCCACCAATCCGCACTTACCCGTGAGTTCGGAAATCCTGATTGCGGTTAAAGACCAAGGACGCGGCATTCCGGCGGACAAGCTAGAGATGGTCTTTGAGCGCTTTCAACAGGTTGATGCTTCTGATTGTCGCCAAAAAGGAGGTACTGGTTTGGGGCTGGCTATTTGTCGCAGTATCGTGCAGCAGCACGGGGGCCGGATTTGGGTGGAGAGCATTTTGGGGGAGGGCAGCACTTTTTTCTTACGTCTGCCAGTTATGGGGGAGGGAGATGATATTCCCCATTAGGTAAATTGCATTAGCCATGACTAATGAAAAAATATTAATGCAAAAATTTTCATACCATCCTGGATGCAGAAACCAGGCTTTTTTACCAAAAGACTGGGTTGCAGGCAGCAGAAACGCTAAAAAACCAGCTTTCGAGGCGTCTGAAGTGCGTCCGGGCCAGTCATTTTTGGCAAAGACGGATTATACAGGCAGGGACGGGCAAAATCGCGATTGTCGATCGAACAGCGGATTTTTGGGGACTCCGTTGTATAGCAACGGCCAAGGCGGTTAGGACGTTCTTAATTGCTGAAACCCTTGCGCTAGATAGCTTCTATCGCGAGGAAGAAGGAAAGATTTCCTTCTTCCTTCCATCCGTTACATCCCGTACATTGCTCGTTGCCGAACTTCATTCTTCTGTACAGTTTTGCAGCTTTACAGTAAAGTTCGATCGGTAAAAAAAGTTTGCTTTACAAAACATTCACATTTCGCCTCTAGTCTGTAATCAGTTCTGATTCTTAAAAAAGATGTTAATTTTGACTGCCAAACGCATCTTGGTTATTGACGATGCCGAAGATATTCGGGAAGTGGCTCAAGTCAGTCTTGAGGTGGTGGGGGGCTGGGAAGTCCTGACCGCAAGTTCTGGTCGCGAGGGTGTGGCTAAGGCTCTTGCCGAACAGCCTGATGCTATTCTCTTGGATGTGATGATGCCCGACCAAGACGGGCCTACTACTTTTAAACAGTTACAAGCTAATGATGCTACGCACCACATTCCGGTAATTTTATTGACGGCTAAGGCTCTCGCTAGCGACAGGCGGATGTTCGCAGATTTGGGGGTAGTGAGTGTGATTGCTAAGCCTTTTGAACCGATGGCTTTGGCTGCTCAGGTGGCTGAAGCTCTGGGCTGGCAGGAAGCATAGGTCGATTGTGCGCCTTAAAATCTGTGAAATCTCTAACCAAAAAAACAAATTATTTCTGCTCGGTTTTTATGCTGAATATAATCGGGCAGAATTATATTTTTTTTTGTAACAACTTACTTATCTTCATAAGTTCTTCAGGTTTAAGTTTTAATTTAAGCACATCGTCAGGAATCGATCCTGACTGTTTGCCAAAACCTTGGGAGAAGACGACTATGCCCTCAGCTTACATTTTGCTACTGATAGTTTCTCTGGCAGCCGTCTGGATTTACTGGCAAACCTCTCAAGATATTTTTGTTCTTGTGGCTTTGGCCGGACTGGGTTGTTTTATTTGGGGTTTCTCTTGGGCTCCTTGGGGCGTTCAGGTTCTAATTGTGGTGTTGCTGTTGGGCATCCAAAAGTGCTACTTGTCAGACGCTCAAAGTTTGGAGTGAAAAGAGCTTTTTTATTGTTGTGCCTGGAGTAGAGATACAGCGGCATTCCTCAATCTCTGTAATCAATTGGTTTATCGATCCATATCTTAAAGAAGGTTTAAAATATCATGAATAGTTGCCCTTGTTGCTCCTCTCAATTGTTACGCCACGCTCGCCACAATCGCGTTTATTGGTTCTGCTCGCGCTGCTGGCAGGAAATGCCGGATCTGTCGGAGATGATTTTAGGTAAAAGCCTGCGGACTCACAAACAAGAAGGCTTGGTGAAGCTTACTGGTTTGACTCCTAAAGCGAGAATTTTGGATTCAGTAGGAATTGCTTAGGAAAGATCGAGTTTGACTGACGATAAATATTGAGACGAAAAAGTTTTTTGATTGTGCCATCGGTTTGAATTTTTAATAAAAAATGCAAAAGTCCCTTCACTGTGAGTGAAGGGACTTATTTGCGTGCGGGCGATCGCACTTGTAAGGGGGTCGATCGCCCCCACAAATTACAGCTCTTGTATGGAGTTAAGCTGATTACATCAAACCGATTTGAGAGAGAATGCCTTGACCGGTGAGGAATTCGGTAGCTAAGCCGATCGCAAAGCCTAGCATTGCCAAACGACCGTTCCAGGTTTCAGCGAACTCGGTGAAGCCTACTTTTGCGTCTTTGTTTTCCATGACCATAAACCTCGTTGTATTTCAACCTTATGTAACTAAACTTAACATAGCGAAAGAAACATTGCAACATATTTTTACATTTATTTTTCAAATGCTGCTTGTCAGCAGGATGAATCGACGTGTAGAGGGGCTTGTGGGCGATCGCACGGGGGTGAGAAACCGGGTTTCTCCCGATATGTTCTGTGAGTAGTCGCCAAATCTCGTAGAAACGGGGTTTCACTCTTGTCGCAAGCGCGTAACTTGCGATCGGTGTCAGGTTCACGAAAATATTGCTCAGAGGTCTAAGAATGTCAGAAAAATAATTTTTACTAAATACTTGACATCAAAAATTCAAAAAGCTAGATTAAAGGCAGAGCTAAAACTAAATATCGCATTCAAAATTAAGGAATGTTGATTGAGTCGTCTTAGCTGCACGGTTGATAGAACTGTAGCAAGTTTCTAGAATCCCGTTGAGCGGAAATTAAGTCTAATGTCGTTTTAACAAGTTAATACAAGCTTGACATAAATCGAAACATTATAGAGTTAGATTTCCCTTCAACGGGCTGCTACTAAGCTCGTTACAGTTCTATCAACCCTGTAGCTAAGACGCTAATCAAATCCCTACAAAATCAAAGTGTTTTATGGTAACAGATTGTCTTGTGCCGAGATGTTCATTTTTGAGCAAATCCACAGACAACACTCCATTAATGCTAGATGCGTGATATGTCGAGGCTGTCCAGCCCACCAAATTTTAGGAATTACTCAAATGGACACTCATCGAACCTCAAATGGATTAATCTACCAACAGCAAGCTTTAGTTTCCATTTATTGGGATTATCAAAACATCCCAACCTTAAAACTATCCCCAGATTTATTGCTCTTGGCTAATAAATTTGGATATGTAGTTAACCGCAAAGTTTACGATAATTGGCAACAACAAAATAAGGCAGCACAAGTAAATTTGCGCTCTCAAAATTTTGAATGTTTTCATGTATCCCAAAACATTAAAAATGCTGTAGACTTTCATTTGTCAGCAGACTGCTTTAGTGAGGCTTCAAGTAGCCTATACCCACACACATTTATTATTGTCTCTGGAGACGGCTACGGTGAGATTTTGATTCAGAAGCTGCATGAAAAGGGGAAGAAGGTAATAATTGTTGCCCGCAAAGGTAATGATAGTCACAATCTCAAAAAGCTTGCAGATAGATTTTACTTGATCGATGAATTGCCAAAGTCGATCGAGACTTACAAAGTCACAGCATAAACAACCTCGACATTTACCCCGCCGCAGATAGCAAAAATCTAGTTTATTTGATAAACTAAATTCTCCAAACCAACCGCCATCTGCGGCTCTTTCATGTCCGCCAACATAACAACAAGAAACTCCAAAATCAATAACAATTATCAAACTCCCATGCCATCAACTAATCAAACACAAGAACTCCAAATAACGATTCCCCAATTCAACAATGAAAAACTGCTGCGCCAAGCACTAACCCACCGTTCCTACGTCAACGAAAACCCCACATTCCGCGAAGCAGACAACGAACGCTTAGAATTTCTCGGCGATGCTTTGCTGACATTTCTCAGCGGCGAATATCTCTATCAGCGTCACCCAGAAATGGGAGAAGATCAAATGACTCGCCGACGTTCTGCATTGGTAGATGAAAAACAATTAGCCAGATTTGCTACTGAAATCAGTTTAGACTTAAAAATGCGGCTCGGCAAAGGAGCTTATCGAGAAGGTGGAATTACTAATCCAAATTTGCTCAGCAGCACCTTTGAAGCATTCATTGGCGCTTACTATCTCGACACGGAAGATATGGACAAAGTTCGCGAGTTTGTGTGGCAAATGTTTGATTCTGTTCCCGACAATGTGGTGGAAACGCGATCGACTGTAGACTCGAAAAACCGCTTTCAAGAATGGGTACAAGCCAACGGTGACACGACTCCGCCCAAATACGTGACAGTCCAAGCAGGAGGAACGCCCCATCAGCCCGAATTTCTCGCTAAAGTTTATGTTGGAGACAAATCCTATGGAGAAGGTAAAGGCAAAAGCAAGAAAGATGCTGAGAAAAATGCGGCTGAAGATGCGTTAGCAAAGCTTAAAAAACGCGGACTGATCTAAACGTGAAAACACCGATAAAAACTACTATAGCCTTTCTCAGAAAGATGAGGTACTCATGGGCATGGGGCATCGGCCAAACAGGGCATCGGGGATACCTAACCACGATTAAGAACCGCTATAGTTTGTTTTCCAGATGACACAATAGACGCGCGCCTCAGTGGCTCTGGGGATACATCAACTCGCCCAATCAAAGAGATATAAAAACCCGAAATGCTGCCTAAAGCCACTCTTTCTTTCTCAAAGTAGAAGCTCTTTTGGCTATCCTAATTAAATCTGTAGGCGACGTATTTTTATCGACAGTGATGCGAGAGATGCGGTAGTTATTTTCCAGTCGGTTTACTCTAAATAAATGGTCATTGTACAAAAAGCCACTTAAATGATATTTAGGCAAAATATCTTCCACTTCCGAGTCTGATGCGCCGTAGGGATAGGCGATGTGAGCGCCGATAACTTTATTTTTGTCTAAATCCCCCAGACATTTTCTCAACTCTAACTTAGATTTTGCAATTTCAAATTCTAATTCTTTTCCGCTCACCTTAGTTAAGTCTTTGTGAGTAAAACCGTGTGACTGAATGTCATAAAAACCTTTTTGATATCCATCTCTTAAATCGTTGCAAGTAGTGTGTGCTAAAAAATCTTTGCCCATATCAATACCTAAAAAGTGAGGGTTGACAAATAACACAAATTTACCCTTTTCTTTGTTGGTTACAGACAACTTTTCTAATATTGGAAGTGCATTTTCATGAACGCCTTTGTAGCCGTCGTCAAAGGTTATCATGATTGGTTTTTGACCGAGATTTTTAGCGGGTATTGGCTGCGACTTGTCAATAAAGTATACGTACAAGTCTTGAGATGATAAAAACCAATAGTTTTCTTTAATTAGATATTCTAAAAATACTGACAAGTCTTGTTTGGTGTAGTTAGTGGGAAAAGCGAGCCTCCGAGGTGGTAAGTCGGCGGGATTGCGAGTGTCTACAATGTTGTGAAAACCGATTATAGGGATTCTGGTGAAGTTAGATTCTACTGTCCAGCCAGAAATACCTATACTGATGGCAAATATCACCAATAAGTAAATCAGTTTGACTTTGTGTAGCAGTCTAAAAAGAAAATTTTCCAGGAATTTTATGTTTTCTAACAATTGCTCGAAGCTCATACTTTCTTTACCAAGTTGTGTGCTTTTTACCTCTACCATTAATAGAGGCAAATTCAGCTAACTTGACATTTTTTTTGGTATTTCTTTGGAATCTAGGTAGAGTGTGGATGCCGTAAGCCGATCGCCCAAAATGCTTCCGAGAACCCAAAATGCGTTATAATCGGGGCTGGCGCGAGTGTTACGGCTGTCGATCGAGGGTTGCAATGGCAGAAATCCGTTGACCTCACCTGGATAGGGATGCAAGCCCTTGACAGGAGTCGTAAAGATTCCCCAAATTTAGACTTTGGTTGGATCTCCCAGATTCATCTATGGAGTCAATCTAAAATCTAAAATCTAAAATCTAAAATCGACTGACGAATACCCGAGTGTCGATCGTACTTTTTGGAAATATCAGAGCAATTGATGTCTACTCACAACCCGACTACCCTAACTGTAGAAGCAGCACAGCAAATCCTCAAGGATTTTACTTGTCTGGATATGCAATCTGTAGCATCGCCACTGGAAAAACAGGCGCTGCGTGAAGCGATTTTGCTGGTAGCAAGTTTGTCGGATTACCAAATGCTTGGAGTTTGCGCGACTTCGACGGATGAGGGTTTTGCAGCTTTAGCAACTTATTTGAAGGCTTTGGGATATGATGCTGTTTTAGATCCAAGTGCTTTTGCTGCATTTAGTGGTTCGGTTTATATTAAGTTCAATACTTTGAAGGGTTCGTATTATGTTGATGGCTATCCTGGAACTTATCGGGGCGTGTTAGTATCGTGCCAATCTTCTGAAGAAGGTGGAGTTAGCGGGACTTACGGTCATTTACCTTTGGATGTATTTGTTGATTAATTGGGAATTGGGCATTGGGCATTGGGCATTGGGCATTGGTAATTGGTAATTGGTAATTGGTGATGATGCGGACGTGAATCAACTTCACTATTACAGTTACTGTAGGGTGCGTCAGCAAATATCCTACTCATTAAAGCGACAATAACGCCTGACGCACCCTACAAAGAAAGAGATTAACCTTTACCAATGATTAATTCGGTTTCCGGTTCCGGTGCGATTTCGTCTGGTGAGATGCCGAGAATTTCGCTGTACAAGTTGACATATTTTCTGGCAGAAATGTCCCAGCCAAAATCTTCTTTCATGCCGCGCTTTTGCAGTTCTTTCCACTTATCTTTGTAGCGGAAACCTTCCCATGTTCGGATCATGCAGGTGAATAAGTCGAGGGGTTCGTAGCGATCGAAACAGTAACCTGTGCCGGTATCATTAATCGGGTCGTTGTGAGATACAGTATCGACTAAACCGCCGGTGCGGCGCACCATTGGGACGCAACCGTAGCGGAGGGCGAGCATTTGGCTGATGCCGCAGGGCTCGAAACGGCTGGGCATCAGGAAGGTGTCGCAGCCTGCGTAAATGCGGCGGGAGAGGGCGTCGTTGTAGAGTAATTGGGTGGACATTCGGCCGGGATAGCGGGCGGTCATTTGCCAGAGTTGGGTTTCGTAGTAGCGATCGCCAGTTCCGAGTACAATAAACTGAGCGTCGGTATAGGCCATGAAGCGATCGAGCATTTGAATGATCAAATCCAGCCCCTTCTGTTCTACTAGCCGCGTCACCATGCCGATTAACAGGGCATTTTTATTCACTTCCAAACCGACTTCTTCTTGCAGCGCAATTTTGTTAACTGGGCGCTTGTCAATAGTATCAACACTGAATTGTTGGTGGAGGTACTTGTCAGTTTCTGGGTTGTAAGATTCTGTATCAATTCCGTTCAAAATACCTGATACTTTGCCGCCGAGGAAAGATAGCAAACCTTCCAAAGTTTCCCCATAGGCTGGGGTTTTGATTTGTTCGGCGTAGGTGGGCGAAACTGTATTTACGCGATCGGCAAACTGTACAGCCGCAGCCATTGTATTGTGACCTTGCATATACCAAGGGCACCAAGTCATCTGATCCAAACGCCAGCGCCACGGCCCTTGATAAGCTAAATTGTGAATAGTAAAAACTGTGCTGATATCGGGGTCTTGCTTCATCCAAACAGGTATCATCCCCGTATGCCAGTCGTGACAGTGCATAATTTGTGGTTTCCAGTGATTCCAGGCAAATTCAGCGGCAGCATTGGCAAAGAAAGTGAACCGCCAATCTTCATCGACGCCGCCGTAAACCCGGCGTGGTAAGAAAGATGGATGTTGCAATAAGTATAAAGGTACATCGGTTCCCGGCAAAAGAGTTTCAAAGACGGAGAAGCTTTGGAACATGGCCGCCCCATTCCAAACAGGTTTTTTGGGAACGTCCATTTTGTCGGGGACGAAGCCGTAGTAGGGCATGAAGATGCGGACATCGTGACCCATGCGGCGCAGAAATTTAGGCAAAGCGCCGACGACATCGCCCATACCGCCCACTTTGGCTAGGGGTGCCGCTTCGGCGGATACAAATAAAATTCGCATTATTTTTTTGTGTTCCTTGGGATAGTTAGGCTAGATCAAGTTTAAATGGGTAGCGGCACAATGTTAACGTGCCGTGCAAAAAACAAGTATAAATCTGAGTTGCTGTGTGGCGAGACGTTATAAATCGGTGTCTCTACAAGAGTAAGTCCTAACCCAGAAACCCGGTTTCTTTAAGCTACCCGCGCGGGACACGGCTTAGCCTCAGTGCATAAAGATGCTCGCGTAGAATCTATAGGTGGCAAGATGTTTCATAATAGGTATTAGTTAAAGCTGCCAGTACAGGCTGTGGAGTAAATCTCAAATCTCAAATTTCAAATCTTTTTTAGAGTTAATTTTAAATCTCAAGTCTCAAATTATTTTAGACAATCGAGAACTTTATTCACTTGCTTAGGACTTTTCATTGCCTCGAATATTTTAATAGCTTTTTGCCAATGTTTTGCCGCTATTTCTAACTGTCCCAAGTCGCGATATGTCAAGCCAATGTAATAATTGCTAATCCCTAATTCGTACTTAGCACCAATTTTGGTATAAAATTCAATAGCTTGGTTTTGATATTTCAAAGACGCTGAAAAATCATTACTTTCTCGAAAAACGTCACCTAAAATATACCAGGCACGGGCGATGTCTGATGTAAAGTTGCAATTTTGTGCGATCGCCACAACTTGCTCTAAAGTTTGCTTAGCTTGTTCGTACTCGCCAATATGTTTTTGAGCTAAACCAGCCATATTCAAATCCCAGCAAGCTTGCCAAGGCGGAACACTTTCTAAAGGTTGTTGCAAGTGTCTTGTAGCTTCTTTCAATGCTGCTTTCGCCTCACTCGCTTGTCCTAAATAAGAGTGCAACAGAGCAACTTCGCAATAGCAACTATTTAGCCGAGATTGAATTGCAGGAGATACAGGAGATAAAGCTAGATTAAGTTTGGCCTGATAAATCGCTAATCCTAACTCGTATTCACCAGCAGCAATATAGCACAAACCCATATCACTAAAAGAGTTAAATTCTGTCCATTTATCGCCTTCACGCTTAGCAGCAAATTGAGCTTGGCGGTGATATTCTAAAGCTACTTCAAAACCATCCGCTAGTAGATAGGCGTGACAGTCACCGATGCAGCGATACAGACTTGCCTCCCGGTTAGGCGAAACTCGATTTACCAGTTTTTCTGCTAATTCTAGTGTTTGGCTGATGTATCCCCAAGATAAAAAATATAGAAATAATTCTTCTGGTAAAATAGGTATAGCAGGACGGCACAATACATCCCAAGCTGAATCATAATCTTCAATTTCTCGGAAATGATAATAAGCTTCTAAAACTTGCAAACCTAATTGAGGGGATTGAATGTGTTCTACACTAGAAAACCAATGTTGTGCGATCGCCCTTTGAGTTTGCTCCCATTCGCTGCTCTTTTGCAACTGATTCAAACCCGCCGCCCGAATTGCTGGGTGCATTCGGTATTTACCCCGATGTAATTGTAGCAAGGAATAGTCACACAACCGCCGCGTTACTTTCAATTGTTCTGCTGGTGTCACATCCCACAGCAAAGCTTTGATGCAAGTATCTGGCAACCATTCAATTTCTTGATACCGACAAGCTCCCAAACGACATAGCAAACGGTAAGCTTGATGAGAGTGAGCATTGAGGCGATTTAATTGATTGTTGATAAGAAACGAAAATGGATCTAGCTGCTGTAATTCTTGGCGGTTTTGTTGCCAAGCTTCGGCAATATCTCCATCATAATTATTTTGAATATCATTATACAGCACTTCCATTGCCAGAGCATTGCCTTTATAGAGTGCGTGCATTTCTTGCAGAGATTGTAAATCTTCTGAAGTTTTGGGATATTCAAAATATTGTTGCCATGCTTCTGGACTCAAGCCTGTTAAAGTGTGAGTTTGAACACCTCTGATGTCAGGTTCTTTTAATTTTTCTCTACTGGTGATCAGCGTGACTCCTTTGATTCTTGGATCGCTGAGTACCCGCAGCAATTCTACATAATTGCGGTATTCAGGTAAAAACATACCGTTGCGTAAAGCAGGCTCTAAGTTATCTATGAAAATTGCAACTTTGATTAGACGCAATTTTTTTTCTAGTAAGTTTAAACTAAGGCTAAAATCTCTGGGTGCATCTTCTTGAAAATCTTGTTGCAGCCAAGTCTGCACAAATGAATCGGCACTCCGCAAGTTTTCGGGAGTTAGGGCAA
This sequence comes from Microcoleus sp. PH2017_34_RAT_O_A, assembly GCF_020737885.1. Lineage (NCBI taxonomy): Bacteria > Bacillati > Cyanobacteriota > Cyanophyceae > Oscillatoriales > Microcoleaceae > Microcoleus > Microcoleus sp. PH2017_34_RAT_O_A. Next base: position 29,940 of record NZ_JAEQDD010000010.1, read on the forward strand.
TTTTCATATCTAAGATTTTTTCAAATTGGCAACTGGCCAAGTATTGCTGTGCTAAGGTAGTTTTGCCGATGCCGCCTTCTCCTACTACTATCAAAATTTTGAAATTTTCTGATGTCCATTTTTGGAGTTTAGTAATATCTGAAGTTCGTTCTACCCAGCGAGAATTTAATGGTTGTGGTTCTAGTTTCGTTGGGATTAATTCGGGCATGAATTGAAAAAACAATGACTGCAAATCTGACCAGCTAGAGCGCTTGTCGTCTCCTAAGCCAAATGCTTGATATGCTGTTGTCAAATGTTGGCGTACAGTTGCTTCTGATTTAATAGGGATAATTTTGATGATTTGTTTATTTGGTGTTCCAGCTAGTTTTTGCTTCAAAACTTGCTTGCATTTGTTGCCTAAATTATTGTAAATGGTGATAAATTCTGCTTGATTCATGGGTGGTTTGCCTATGGGTACAAGTGCGATATGGTGGTGTATTTAGGGGTGGCTAACCCCTGGGATGTTTGAAAAAGTGTGATGTCTTAAGTGCGATCGCGTTGGGCTGCGAAATGTCAGAGGTTGGTGACTGCTGCCTGTGACTGCACAATTGTGAGTTTTGAATGTTTATTGATTTTACACTAAGTTACGGGTTAAAAGTTATTCAATAATTAAATTTTTGCAAATACCATTTTGGAGCTGAGAAGTATGGAGTTTTTGTCGGATGCGATGGATTCGGATAGTTCGGATGCAAACCGTGTCAAGTCCCATGGGGGAGTAAAAGATATGGCAGCACTGCCAGAAAGCAGAGAGAATCCGATCGATCGGGTTTTCGATCGAATTGAGGACATTTTGTATGAGACTTGGAAAGAAACAGGGTTTGGCAAGGTGACGATTGAGAGTGAGAGGGTGGAAAAGGGTAAAGGTAAGATTCAAGTGACGGTGAAGGGTTCAACTTATTATCGGCACTATATTACCGATGCAGATGTTAGGGAGTGGAATTCCAAGGAATAAGAAATTAGGACACGGCAGTGCCGTGTCCCTACAATATTATTTTGGGGTAGGGAGACGGCACGTGCAGTCTCCGACCTATCATTCCAGTGTAACCGAAATTGATATAAGTCCCTGTAGGATATTGACAAACAGACGAGAATGGTGTATGTTATTTTGTCAAGGTGAATAAAGCCTAAGTGTATCTACGCTGCACGGCTGCGATGGCTGGCGGTCTTAAAAGTTTGAATCAATTAAATAAACACAAAACCTAGTTCGGGACGGATGTGAGTTTCGCGGGGCTGGGGAAGTGGTGATTTCGCATTATGTGCGATCGCCGCTTCTCCGGCTTTTTGTTTTTTGGCAAACAAATAGTTTTTTTGAGGAGATCGGATTATGAAATGGCTAACAGATGATGAGTTTTTCGGTACTGAAGTGGGTACGGGTGTTGAGGATGGCGCTTTGAGTATGGGAAGTGCGATCGCGCAGAATTCCCTCAGCAGTTTTGCGACAACTCCAGATTTTCTGGCCAAGATGCAGGTAGCATTCGGCAATAGCTTTGATGTTGAGAAAGCAGTCAAGTTAGCATCAGCTTGGGCACAGGGAGATTTTAGCGAATTTCCAGAGATTGAAATTCGTTCCGAAGCTGAGATTAATGGTGCTTTGGGTGCGTTTGCGGCTGCGACTGGGAAGATTTATCTGTCGCGGGAATTTGTTGCCAAAAATGCGGGGAATGTTACGGCTGTTGCGGGTGTTTTGCTGGAAGAGTTTGGGCATTTTGTTGATTCGCAGATTAATAGTGTAGATGCGATCGGGGATGAGGGGGAGATTTTTTCGGATTTGGTTCAAGGTAAGGCGTTGAGTCAGGGGGAATTGGCGGGGTTGAAGGGTGAGGATGATTCTGCGGTGGTGGTTTTGGATGGGGAATTGAGGGCGATCGAGCAGGCTGAGACGACGAGTCAAACAGATAAACTGGACTTTTTTGCTGGAGAGATTAAAGATTGGGGAACAGGAATATTTAGTAACGAGCCATTTGAGAAAAAAATTATTGACGGAGACAAAGAAGGAAAATTTAGTTTCCCAGTTCAAAATGTTGATTTAGGTTTTCTGAAGTATGATCGGGAGGTAGATGCTAGCTTAAACTTTTCTGTTTTTGCTTCTTTAAATACCTTCGGAAATGCTGGGTTTGACTATCCTGTGGATCTAACAGTTCAAATACCAAAACAAGTTAACTCAGGCGAAAAGTTTTCCATCAGACTTGATGATATCAATAAAAGCTCGTCTGCATCATTCAATCCCAAGTCCAAAGGTTTTGAATTGCCCAATGCAGGAATAAAGTTAGAGTTGAACGTAGGAAAGGTTAAATTGAATAATTTTACCCTAACTCCACCATTGTTAAAACCGAAGAATATAGATGGAGGAATTGATTACAATATTGGAAAAGCAGAGATAAATTTAGATGTAGATACTTTTCTTACTTCTGAAGCAAATAGACTGCTTAAGAGTCTAGGTCTTGGTGATGTCAAAATTGAAAAACCCGCATTTGGTGATGAAGAAAAGTTCCAGCCAGTACCTCGTGACACCAGCAATACGAAGTTACCCGATATTGCAGCTAGGGCAACAACTAATAATTTTGTGAAAGCAGAATTTGATTTAGACGAATGGCTTTTGAATTTAATTCCTGGGTATAAGGCGGCAAGTATAGGAGGAAAGCTTTCAGGTGTTGAATTAAAGGGTCTCGGCTTTGAAATCAATATTCCTAGTTTTGCAGAAGAAGATGGAAAAGCAGAACTGGCAAAAGAAAATGCAAACCAAGCACAACAGAATTTACAAAATGCACAGAGTAGGTTAAATAATCTACAAACAACATCAGGTTCAGCTCCAGAGGTACAGCAAGCACAGGAAAATGTGCAAAAAGCCCAATTTGAAACTGACGTTGCCAACAATTCAGCACAACTACGTGAAACAATAAAAAATGTTGCACAAAAAAACTCAGATCAAGAAAGAGTGAGAGTCTCAGCTAATGGCGATCTCGTTGATATTAAAGCAAATGTAGGACTTGCTTTCCAACAAGATTTTATTTTCGATCCTGGTCAAGTAGAAGTAACAATGTCAGTAGATGGTCAGCCATTTCAAAAACCACAAAGTTTTGATGGTTCAAATCAACCAGTATTTGAATTCAATGCTCCTTCTCAAGGTTCTGGAGTCGTAAAAGTAAAAGCAAAGTATGAGCTAGCAGGAGATGTCAAAAACTATATTAGTCCTGCTCTTCAGGGTTCTCTTGATTACAAAGCTTTTCAATTGGCAGTACAGGCACAAGCATTGGGACTGAATTCGAGTCTTTCATTGGGTCCTCTTTTTCAAGGAGAGTTACTAAAAGGTTCTATTGCCAAACCTGAGCTATTATCTCTGGTCGGTAGTCCTAAAGTTAAGGATGGCGATCCAGACCCTCTGTTTAAGGTTTTGAAAGCGATTGATATTACTACACTTGCTTCTGCTACCGAAAAAGATGATGGCAACCCCAATGGAACCAAAAATACAATTGTTGAAGTTGAGTACCAAATTCCCTACAATTTGCCATTTTCTATCTCAGATGCGAGTGCAGATGAGGGAAAAAACCTAGTATTCACAGTATCCCGCCGTGAACCGTCAAATGAAGCAGTAACTTTGGTACTCGAATATGAAGATAAAACAGCTAAAAAAGGCAAAGACTATTCCCCTGGTCAAACAACAGTAACAATTCCTGCGGGACAAGTCAGTGTTGACGTTACTGTACCAACAGTTGGAAACGATAAGCCGGAATCAAATAAAACCTTTAAAGTTACTCTCAAAAAACAGGACGGTTCAAGTTTCGCTACAAAAGATCCTGTTACTACAATAGATGCAACAGGTATCATCATCGACAACGACAAAAAACCCGAACAGCCCAAAAATGGAGGCAAAACCTTCAACGATCCCCGCATCGTCACCATCGACAAACAATATCACGACTTCCAAGCTGCCGGAGAATTCACCTTAATCGAATCAACAACAGGCGACCTAAAAATCCAAGTCCGACAACAACCTATTGGCAACAATCCCCGCAGCAACGTTTCTGATAACACTGCCGTAGCAACAGTTTTAGGTGGAAAACGCATAGGAATTTACAAAGACCAAGGACTTTTAATTGATGGTCAACCAACCCAAATTGCCAACGATGATGCACTTGCCATTGGAGAGGGTCGCATCTATCGTGAAGGGAACACCTATACCGTTGTTTATCCTACAGGCGATCAATTAGTTGCAAAGGTAGGAAGTCGCGTCAATGTCGAGGTTTACTTAAAAGATGAACGGGAAGGCAACGTCAAAGGACTACTCGGCAATTTCAACAAAAACCCCAAAGATGATCTAGCAAAACGCGACGGAACTGTATTGACAGGATCAGTTTCTCCCAGTCAACTTTACGGCGAATATGCTGATAGCTGGCGAGTCAATCAAGCTGAATCCTTATTCGACTACAAATCAGGTGAAAATACCAACACCTTTACTCTGAAAAATTACCCCCGCCAGAAAGTTAAAATCTCCGACTTAACCCCCGCCGATGTTGCAAAAGCCGAACAACTAATAGGCGATCGCATCAAAAATCCCACCACCCGCGAAGCTGCTATCATCGACCTCGTACTCACTAACTTCGATCCTGACATTCTTGAGGAAGCACTCAACGCACCCGATCCAGATAGCATACTTGCGATCGCCCTTCCATTCACCGCCAACAGCGACTTTTCCACCACCACCGTCAACACAGCCACAAAAATCGATGTCCTAGCCAACGATACCACCGCAAAAGACCCCCTCTCCATCAAAGAATTCAACACAAAATCCCTTGCTGGAGGCATCATCACCCTCGACAACAACAACACCCCAGACAATAAAAGCGATGACAAACTCACCTACACCCCACCGCTAGACTTCACCGGCACCGATAAATTTAACTACCTCCTAACAGACGGCAAACAAATACAAGCTGCCACCGTTAATATCAACATCAACAGCCTCAAACTTGACAACCTTTCCGGCAATAACGGCTTCGTCCTCAACGGCACAGAAGCAGGTAACTTCTCAGGAGTTGCTGTTAGCAAAACCGGAGATATCAACGGCGACAAAATAGACGATATCATAGTCGGATCGTTCGGTGCCGACCCCAATAACGTCAACGCCGCAGGCAAAAGTCAAGTCATCTTTGGCAATCAAAAATTCCCCGCCAGCGTCAATCTTTCCCAACTCAACGGTCAAAATGGTTTCACCCTCAACGGCACCGATGCCGAAGGTTTCAGCGGCGGCACAGTCAGCAGTGCCGGCGATATCAACGGCGACGGCATCAAAGACTTTATTATTGGTGCCTTCGGTGCTACTGTCAACGGTCAAAATAATGCCGGAAAAACTTACATTGTCTTCGGCACAAACCAAGGATTTCCTGCTAACTTCAACCTCGCTAATTTGAACGGAAATAATGGTTTTGCCGTCACAGGAACCAACACCTTTGACTACGCCGGCCTCTTTGCCACTGGCATTAGCGATATTAATGGCGATCGCATTGACGACATACTCATCAGCGCACCCGGCCCCCTCGGTGGCACACCCGGTAAAAGCTACGTCATCTACGGCCGCACCACAGGTTTTTCTGCTAACTTAAACCTAGCTGAAATTAACAACAACAACGGCTTTGTTATTAACGGCATTGACGGCAATTCTAGCGGTACTGCCAGCAGCGGCGATATCAACGGCGACGGCATCCCAGACCTCGTAATTGGTGCAGATGGCGGCAACACCAGTGGCGGCATTAATGCAGGCAAAACCTACGTTATATTCGGTCAACCAGGAGGATTTACTGGTAGCGTCAACGTCCCAGAATTAAATGGAACTACCGGATTTGTCATCGCCGGTCTCACTCCCCAAGAACGTTCTGGAATTGCCCTTACCGCCACAGGAGATATTAACGGTGACGGCAATAAAGACTTGGTAATTGGAGCTCCAGGTGCGACAGTGGGCGATCGAATTAACGCAGGCAAAACCTACGTAATTTTTGGCAAAAAAGCAGCATTTCCTGTCATTGTCAACCCGGCTGACTTGAACGGCAGTAACGGCTTTATAATTTCTGGTTTCGATCCAGAAGCATCTGCCGGAAATGCCCTTAGCTATGCCGGAGATATCAACAAAGACGGGTTTGACGACTTGTTGATCGGAGCCTCCAGCGCCAACTCTGACAGCAAAAACAATGCAGGCAAAACCTTTGTAATTTTTGGGAAAAAGGAATTTCCAGCTAATTTCAATTTAGGACAAGCCAACGGTAAGAATGCCTTAGTTTTAAATGGAGTAGAAACCGATGGTTTAGTTGGCACTGCTGTCAGCGGTGGGGGAGATATTAACGGCGATGGCATCGACGATATAATCGTTGGCGCACCTGGCAGTTTATTTCAAGATTCTCCCGGCAAGAGTTATGCCGTTTTTGGTAGTCGAGGTTTCGGTTTTGCTAACCCGAATAATGGTTTGCAAGGCACGGTTCAAGATGATATTATCAATGGAACCCAAGCAGATGACACGATTTCCGGTCAACAAGGAAATGATAAAATCTTTGGCAATTCAGGTCAAGATGTGTTATCGGGAAATCTCAATGATGACTACTTAGATGGTGGAAAAGGGCAAGATATCCTAATAGGTGGAGATGGCAATGATACCCTTGTCGGCGGACTTGGCAATGATGTACTTAAAGGCGACAATGGTAATGATATCCTCACGGGAGTTGACATCAATGCCATTAACCCCGGAATTGAGGAAATTGACACTTTAACTGGTGGAGGTGGGAGCGATATTTTCGTCTTGGGAGATGTCAATAACACTTACTACGATAACGGCGATAGTGACTACGCGCTGATTACTGATTTTAATGCCAGTGAAGATAGTATTCAATTGCAGGGTAAAGCGGATGATTACCTGTTAGTTCCTTTCTCGCAAGCCAACCAAACTGGTACGGCAATTTACCGCAAAGATTCGGCTCAAAATGAATTGATTAGTATTCTCCAAGGAGGTGCAAATTTGAGTTTGACTGGTAATTATTTCAAATTTGTAGGGGCGGGTTAACCGATCGATTCTGTCACCCACAGATAATTTTTGTAAACCCGCCCGACCCCATCAATAACCCCGATTGACTTTAAATTGAATTTATTTTTGATTTCTGGGTTGGGTTGGGGCGGGTTTAGATAATTTGTCGATGGGTGTCAAATATCTAGGCGAACCCGCCCCTACAGGCCTGTAAAATCTGAAAATAATATATAATTTTAAATTGACTATACTAATCTTACAAAATCAAGTAAGTGAAACTACCTGATGATACCATTATTGCTGAGGCCAAAATAACTCAGTATTTGCTCAAGTTTTTATTACAAGATGATAAATCTTTATTTCTTGCACAAGCCAACTATACCCAAGACAACTAGAAAAAGACTTAAGAGAACAAATTTTGCCTCTAGATGCAACACCAAGCGAACAAACGCGCTATGGTAATAAGTATGAAATTCGCGGCACATTAACTGGCTTTAATGGAACTGTTTGACCAGTAGTGACTATTTGGATGACTGAGTTTCTATCGCAAAAAACCAAGTTTATTACCCTATAGCGTTGTCGGCGTTTATAAGGACTCAAGGGTTTACCTGTTAACTCATACTCAGTATATTATGCTGAAGTCAGCGATCGCCCTTTTCACATCTTTTCACAAAAAGTGCGATCGCCCGAATCACAGATTACCGACAACTAGCGACTATTCCTCATCAGGTTCACCCTCAAAAGTTTCTTCAAATCCAGCCAAGAAGTCATCCAATGCAACAGAGGCGATCGCCAAATTAATAGTATCAGCATCTTCCAATCCCCACGTGTTCACCCCAACAACTTGACCGGCCATATTAATCAACGGGCCGCCCGAATTTGCCGGATTAATCGCCGCATCCGTTTGCAACACCTTCACCTCGGCAATCTCATCCTCATCATCCTCGCCCACCTCATACTCTTCCGGTTCGCGAATTGCACTAATAATACCTTGAGTTACAGTTGCAGCAAACTGTCCCATAGGATTCCCCACAGCAATTACCCGATCGCCCACTTTGACATCAAAAGACAATTCTAGGGGAGGATATTCTTCGGGAGACTCCACTTGTTCCCCTGTTGCCGGATCGATGATAAAACCAGTAATTAACAGCAATGCTAAATCCTCTTCCGCATTACCTGTAAATACCACCTCTGCCATTCTCAACTTTCCGTCGTAAGTTTCCACTAAAACCTGTTCGACTTCATCTTCCTCGTAGAAGTAATCTTCATCGGCAATATCTTCGATAACGTGATAGTTAGTGACAATTACGTCAGGAGATACAAAAAAGCCACTCCCGGAAGAAATTTCTTCTCCTGTATCCCAATCCATCACGTAAACTGAAACTACGGAAGGCAAGACTTGCTCGACGACATCGGAAAAGTTTCCTGTCTGAGTTTTAAACTCTTTCAATTGCTGCTGCAAAGCTTTCCGATCGGCCTGCATTTTGCGATAAAGTTGCTGAACTTTTGCCAATTCTAGCTTTAATTGAGTTTCCTGAGCGCTCATATTTTGCATTTCCCTGAAATAGGTTGTTGATTTATTGTCGATGTTTGATTGGAGATTTTGGATTGTATATTGACAATGATAGGGCTGATGCAAAGAAACCCAGTTGCTACGAAAAATCCTGGGCTTTACAGCAATTTAATGTGAAGTTGCACATATCCGGATCCCCCTAAATCCCCCTTAAAAAGGGGGACTTTGAATTCTTGCTCCCCCTTTTTAAGGGGGCTGGGGGGATCAGATTCTACGGGGCCTCATAAAAAATTGGTATTACAGCAAGGTATCTATCCATAAACCGGGTTTCTCAACATCCTGCGGAGCATCCTAAATTAGTCAGATATTTGTGAATTTGGCAATTTTATTTAAAATCACCATCTAAAATCTACAATCAGACTGCTATTGTACCTGTCAAAACAAAAGCGAACCGCCAGTTATTTTTATTTTACCAAATGCGATAAATCGCGTCTCAAAGCCGTGAAAAACAGATGTCGATCGCATTTATGAACCGCGTTGAACTTCGACAAAAATTTCCTCTAAAATAACACTCGCTCCCTGGGCGCGCAGGCGGTGAGCGAGGTCTATTCCCAGCATTTCAGCAGTCTCGGCTGCGCCGGAAACAGTATCTTTGACGAATCGCTGGCCGTCGAGACTGGATACCATTCCAGTTAATGTTAATTGACCGTTTTCTATATTGGTATTGACGCCAATGGGTACTTGACAGCCGCCTTCTAATTCCCGCAGAAATGCGCGTTCAGCATGACATCTTTGGGCGGTTTCGGAGTGTTCGAGAGCTTTAATAACTTCCAGGATTTCTGGATCTCCGGCGCGGCATTCGATGCCCAAAGCACCTTGTCCGACGGCGTGGAGGGAGATTTCAGGATCGATAACTTGGTGGATGCGATCGCCCATTCCCAATCTTTCGAGTCCGGCAACTGCTAAAATAATCGCGTCGTAACCGCCATCATCTAATTTAGCGAGTCGAGTATTGAGATTGCCGCGAATATCTTTGAATACAAAATGAGGGAAATGGTGCCGCAGTTGAGCCAGCCTGCGGAGGGAAGAAGTGCCGATTACTGCACCTTCGGGGAGGGTGTCAAGTTGCTTGTCTTTGTGCTTGGAGTGAACTACCAGGGCGTCAGCGGGATTTTCCCGTTCGGTGACACATCCTAATATTAAACCTTCGGGTAAGTTGGTCGGTAAATCTTTGAGGGAATGCACGGCAAAGTCCGTTTCACGGTTCAGCATTCCCGTTTCTAATTCTTTGGTGAAAAGTCCTTTGTCGCCGATTTTAGCGAGGGCGACATCAAGAATTATGTCCCCTTGGGTGGACATGGTGTGGACTTCAAAAGTGTGTTGCGGGAAGCGTTTCTGTAATTCTGCTTGCACCCAGTGGGTTTGAACGAGGGCGAGTTGGCTTTTGCGGGAACCGATGCGGACGGTTCGGGAAGGGGCAGATGTGGTTGGGGACATAAGATCGATCGCAGGATAGCTTGAAATGAGCCAGTATATTCACCTGATCTAGCGTACCGCAGGTGGGGACTTTAATTGCTGGTTGGGACAATTCGGGCGATAAAATAGTAATACCAGATATTGATCGGCAGCAGCGAGCTTTAAGGGTGTTTCCAATTTTGCGTTGGCTTGGGTGGCTTGAGTCGATCGGCATTTCGAGCCAAAGGCAGCCGAGGATGTATGATTTTCCTAGAGTTAATGCGGATGAACGCGGTAGAAGCCGGCGGCAGAGTTAGCTCAAAGGTGGCGGGATTTGGAGAGAGAAATATAGACAGGAGGGGAAAAGGGCGATGTAATTGCGATCGAACTTTTAGCTCTCAGTTACAGCAATCAATAACTGAACTTCAATTCCTAAAGTCTGAGCACTGCGAGCCAGAGCCTCATCGCCAGTAACCAAAAGCAACTGATTAGAACTTGCTACTGCTAAATGTAGTGCATCTAAAGTACGCAACGGTACTTCAAAGCGACTAATCCAATCGCGAGCTAAATTGTAATGAATGGGCTCTAACGGGATGCGAGTATAAAAATTTTCATCCAAGTCAGTTTGAAAATCGAGCGCTATTTGTCTTGCCTCTTCAGCAGAAATTTCTCTCATTCGCAATTTGCGGGCAATTGCTGAAAACAATTCCACCTCAACTAATTGACTTAGTGCAGGTTTGTCTTCAATCCTCAGTAATTCATCAACAGCATCGCTGAGAGCTTCTGGTAAATAGAAGGGGACAAGAACGCTGGTATCTATATAAATCAATACCGTGCTTCCTCCCTTAGCCTAATGACTGTTGCGCTCAGGGGTTCGCCCTTGACATTAATGGAGTTTCGGAATGCTTTACGCCTAGCTAACCGCTGCTCCTTGGATAGGGGCGGGACTACACGAGCTACTACTTTGCCCTCCTGTACGATTGTCACTTCTTCTCCTTTTGCCACCTTTTCCAAGATATCTTGCAGACTCTGCTTGGCTTCTTCAACGCTAATCGCAGGCATCTTATTAGTTTTTTAGGTACAATTAAATTGTACATCAAATGGAATCGAAAATCGAAAATCGAAAATAGTATTAACGTTGTCCTGCTTGAAGTGCAGAATTTACCATCGCAACAACATCTGACTGCCGTCCGTTTTTGAGACTTACTCGATACAACACCCCCAGCCTTTGCCACTCAACAGAAGCAATGCAGTAATTACCGCAACTATTGAAATAAGTTCCCTTCATTCCGCCTGCTAATTCAATACTTCTGTAAGTATCTCTCGGCAATTGCGAAGGAGGCGAAATCGGTTCATCTCTTTTCGCTTCAATTGTGCCGAAAGTACAGGCTCCCCCGCGACATCCTTTGCCGAAATACATTCCAACAATGTAGCCGTGGGAGCCAGCTTTGATATCAAAATCAAGTTGCTGAGTATCCGATAGAGGAAGCATACTCGGCAGAAAAACTGGTACTCGTGTTTTGCCTTTGATTTGCCCAAAAATGTTACTTACAGGAAAACGAGTTTTAGCTTGATTTGTACCTGACTTATTGGGGATTGGGGGAAACTTTTGGACATAATCTCTCCACTGTAAAACTCTATTTTTAGCAACGTTCAGAGTGGGAATTGAATATTTTACAACTGCAAGAGAAGGGCGGCCGTCTTTTTGATCGAAGTTGCGGCGAATGACTGTATTTTCGAGTTTGCCTAATCCGTAAGTTATGGCGGTGGAACGGGCTTTCTCGCAGCTAATTTTGAAGATTCCCATGTCAATGTTGCCATTTTCGGCTTGGTAAGACCAATTGTAACCTTCAGAAGTGCGATCGCGATCGCACAAAAAACGCGAAATCTCGAACATCTTGGCAAGATGAACGTCGTAGGGGCGCAGCTTGCGGCTGCTGGTAGATTGTGCAGTATTGCGATCGGGCACAATAAATTGGATGGATTGCCAGCCATCTTTGGAGGTATAATTAAACCAGCGAATTTCTGTCACAGACACTTCTGGACGTGCTAGCGCGGAGTTGGGCGTCAAAAGTGCGATCGGCAAAGCAGTCACCACACCAGCAAAAATCGCCCAAAATAGTCCTTTTCCCCTCATCCTGATTTCCCTGTAGACATCACAACCATTCTCTCTTGCTTCCCCAGCTTAACTGGTTTCAAGGCTCCCAAAATATATAATATTCTCTGTCATTGCGAGGAACGAAGCAATCGCCAGGACTAAAATTGCTTCGTTTCTCTACAAAATCGCAAATTATCTTAGCGTTTACCAGCTTGAATAGCAGAATTTGCAATCTTAATTAAATCTGCTTCACCTCCATTTCTAATGGCTAGAGTATACATAAAACCCTGAGTTTTCCACTCAAGATTAGCCGTACAGTAAGCCCCGCAACCGTCGTGAAAATTTCCTTTCACTCCGCCCGCAAGTTGAACAGTTTTTAATGTCTTAGTTACCCCTTCCATTTTAGTAGAAAACTCACCACCTTTTTGACCTCGAATTTCCCCAAGAGTGCAAGCGCCCGTACCTTTGCAATCTGCTGTAAACTCCATAGAAACAATATAGCTGTCGGGTTTACTTTGGGTTCGATAGTAAAGTTTCTGCGAAACAGGAACCAAGCTGGGGATAAAAATAGGTACTTGCGTTTTGCCTTTTAACTTTGGCAAAATTTCACTTACAGGCACGGCAGCATCAGCTTTAGCAACAGGCTTTGTTTCCGCCAGCATCTGCGGCAACTTGCCCGCACCGAAAACTTGTGATACAGGTACTAAAGCAGTCAATACGCACGCAGAAGTCGCCAAAAGTAATAATTTATTGTTCACTATTTTCGTCCTCAATGTCGAAACAGTCCAGTTTGGCACCCAAGCGTGTTCACTTAATTTACAACACAACTCCCAAATACAAAAGCCACAACAGGCATTCAGGAAAAAAGCAAGTTTAAATTTTCTTTACAAATGCACGGAAATATGCAATTTCCGATAAAATAGAGAAGGCGAGTAATTTAGGAGTCAAACGTGGAACTGCAAGAGTATTTACGCCAGCACGGATTAGAAACTTTGTGCGAAACTTATCATATCAAAGTTACCCGCCACCGCCAATATCCTCATCTAGTCTGCCTGAAATACTCGCAGATAGAATCCCCGCTGGGCGAAAAAATAGTCCAGCAGTGTCGAGGTATTATTTTAGATTCATCTCAAAACTGGGAAATAGTTTCTTATCCCTACGACAAATTTTTTAATTACGGGGAAGGCCACGCCACAGCGATTGATTGGAGTCACGCCAAAGTTTATGAAAAGTTAGACGGTTCTCTGACTGTACTGTATTTTTATCAGGGAGAATGGAGAGTGCAATCTAGCGGCACTCCCGATGCAGCGGGTGAAGTTAATGGTTTTGGATTTAGCTTTGCCGAACTGTTTTGGAAAGTCTGGAAAGAATTGGGCTATGAATTACCGGAAGCAACCGATGAGTGTTTTATCTTTGAGTTGATGACACCTTATAATAGAATAGTTGTTCAGCAAAAAAACAATGATATCGTGCTGCACGGGGTTCGCAATACTGAAACCTTGCGAGAAACAGATCCCCTTTTCTGGGCAAACAGATATGTCTGGAAAGTAGTCAATTCGTATCCTTTAACTAGCTGGAAAGAAGTTATCGAAGCAGCTCAACATTTAGATCCAATGGATTTAGAAGGGTATATTATCTGCGATGCTAACTTCAACCGAGTTAAGGTTAAGTCTCCGCAATATGTGGCGATTTCCCACCTTCGCGAAGGGTTTTCGACGCGGCGGATGATCGAAATTGTTTTGACTAATGAAGGAGAAGAGTTTTTAGCTTATTTTCCCGAGTGGATTGACTTGTATCAAAAAGTTAAGAGTAAATATGAATTGTTAGTTCAAGAAATCGAGGAGGTTTACCGACAGCACGAATCTATCGAAGTGCAGAAAGATTTTGCCTTCGCTGTCAAACATTTGCCGTATTCTGGGATTTTGTTTTCTTTGCGGGCTCGCAGGGTTGCGGGAGTGAAAGAAGCTCTCCGCGATGTTACGATTCATAAGATAGAGGAGTTATTGGGTTTAGATTATATCAATTTAGGTTTGTGAGGTTCGCAGAGAATCGGCGGTTGAAACCGCTACTACACAAACAAAGTCCGCCTCCGCGGACTAAAGAATTAAGTTGCAAATTACCAATTATCCATTACCCATTACTATGAAAAGAGTTATTGTACTTGTCGGCTTACCTGCTTCTGGAAAATCTCTATTTGCGAGAGAATTGCTGCTGTCTGAACCTGCAAGATGGGTGCGTAGCAATAAAGATTTACTTCGAGAAATGGCTCACGCTTCTCATTGGTCTCCGGCGAATGAAAAGTTTATTGTGCAGTTGAGAGATACGATTATTCTGATGGCTTTGGAAAGTGGCAAGCACGTGATTGTGGACGATACTAATTTCGGGCCGCATATCGAACATATCAAAGAGTTGGTTAAGGGTAAAGCCATCGTTGAAGTTAATGATTCTTTCCTGCAAGTTCCGGTGGAGGAGTGTATTAAACGGGATTTGAAAAGACTTAATTCGGTGGGTAAAGATGTGATAATGAAGATGTACAATAAGTACGTGCGGGTTCCGGTTGCGCCGCCGGAATATAACCCGGATTTGCCGGATGCAATTCTTGTGGATATGGACGGTACATTAGCGCTTCTCAATGGTAGAAATCCTTTTGATGCTTCAAAGTGCGATCGCGATTTACCGAATCAGCCTGTCCTAGATACCATCCGCAAGTGGCAGTCTAGCGTTAATATTATCGTAGTATCGGGCAGAACCGATGACTGTCAACCTCAGACTGAACAATGGTTGCGGCAATACGAGGTGAATTATGCAGGTCTCTATATGCGGAAAACTGGGGATATGAGGAAGGATGCGATTATGAAGGAGGAAATCTATCGGCAGCAGATTGCAGGGCAATATAATGTTAAGTTTGTATTGGACGATCGCCAGCAGGTGGTTGATATGTGGCGATCGTTGGGATTGACTGTATTTCAAGTAGATGAAGGGGATTTTTAACGAAGGATGGATTCGGGCGATAAATCGCCCTGGCCGTGATGCTACAATCGAAGTAAGATTGAATCCAAATTTTACCTGTCAACTGTCAACTGTCAACTGTCAACTGTCAATATGATAGCTATTCCCCAACAACCCCCAAGGATGACCTTCGAGGAATATCTCGAATGGGAAGCGCAACAAGACATTCGCTACGAATATGTCAACGGCGAAGTCTTTGCGATGACTGGCGGTACAATTCCCCATAACGATCTTGCACTTAATTTTTACACGGCTGTGCGCCCTCATCTGCGTTCTAGAGGTTGTCGCGCGAACGTGTCAGATGTTAAATTGCAAGTCAGTCCTCGCAGCCGTTACTATTACCCGGATGTGATAGTTAGTTGCGATCCTGAAGATATGAATGCGCGCAAGTTTATTCAACATCCGAAACTAATTGTGGAAGTTCTCTCGCCCGGTACAAGTGGTAAGGATCGGGATGAAAAATTCACGGCTTACCTGAAAATTCCGACTTTACAAGAGTATATCTTGATTGATTCTGAAAAAATCTCCGTTGAACGTTACTGTCGGGGTGAGGGTAAAATGTGGCTTTACTATTCTTATAGTGCTGGAGAGATTGTAACTTTGTCAAGCATTGAATTTGAATTGGCGATCGAGCTTTTGTATGAAGGTGTTACCTTTGAAATAGAAACGGAAACAGAAACTGAAAAATAGGCTATTTCACATTTAAATTGCATATTCGGGACAGGCTAGAAGCCCATCCCACAAGAAACATCAACATACATAATTTGTTTCACCTTTAACTTTTATGTTTCGGACGGGCTAGAAGCCCATCCCACAAGATTAGATACAATTTGTGCGTAAATTATAATGGCATTTTTTACCGCGTCCAAGCCAGCCATTTATTGAACAAATTTTTTACAAACGGAGTCAAACGAGTGCGATTGTAAGCATCTCCTGCTTTCCGAATTGCTTCGGCTTGCGTTGGATACGGATGAATGACGCTAGCAATTTTTCCTAAACCAATGTTGTTTACCATTGCTAAAGTAATCTCGCTAATCATATCTCCCGCGTGTCGCGCCACAATAGTTGCACCTAATATTTTATCGCTGCCTTTCTTGACGTGAATTTTCACAAAACCTTCATCTTCACCATCTATAATTGCTCTATCGACTGTATCGAAAGGAATCAAAAACGTATCGACATCAATCCCCGCGGCTTGCAATTCTCGATCGCCCATTCCGACGCGCGCCACCTCTGGGCTAGTATAAGTACACCAAGGTATCGTCAAAGTGCTGAGCTTTTTGCGTCCGAAAAACAGGGTGTTTTGGATGACCATTCTGGCGGCAAAATCAGCAGCATGGGTAAATTTATCCTTCATACAAATGTCACCGGCGGCGTAAATGCGGGGATTGGTTGTTTGCAAATTGTCGTTGACAAAGACGCCTTTTTCTGTATCGTACTCCACGCCGACAGTTTCTAGGTTCAATCCTTCCACGTTTGGCGATCGCCCTACGCTGACAATAATCTCATCTACCGTTACCGACGCTTCCTTACCTTGAGATTGATAATAAACTACTTTGCCTGCATTTGTTTGTTCAACGCGCTCTATTTTTGAGTCTAAAATTAATTGAATATCTTCCCTGACAAAAGCTTCCTGCACAATGGTAGCAGCATCGACATCTTCCTTGTCCAAAATCTGAGCATTTTTGTGCAGCAACACGACTTTGCAACCCAGGCGCCGAAAAGATTGGGCTAATTCGCAGCCGATCGGCCCACCGCCAATTACCGCCAAACGCTGAGGTTTTTCTGTGAGGTTAAATACAGTTTCATTTGTCAAATATCCAGCTTCCTTCAAACCGGGAATTTGCGGTTCTAGCGCCCTTGCGCCTGTGGTAATTACTGCTTTTTTGAATTTAAGAGTTTGACCTGCAACTTCTATGGTAGAATTGCTAGTAAAACTACCGGAACCTAAGAAAACATCGACTCCTAATTTGTGCTGGTAGCGATCGACTGAATCGACATCGCTGATTCCCGCCCTAATCCGGCGCAGCCGTTCCATCACAGCAGCAAAATCCACTTCTGCACTGTTAGGAACATTAACACCAAATTTACTCGCATTCCAGATATCGCCGACAGCGCGGGCCGATCGAATTAAAGCCTTTGACGGGACACAACCGACATTCAAACAGTCGCCACCCATCAAATGTTTTTCAATCAAAGCAACTTTCGCACCCAAACCTGCGGCGCCCGCAGCCACAATTAATCCGGCGGGCCCGGCGCCAATTACTACTAAATTGTAGCTGCTAGCGGGCTGCGGGTTTACCCAATCCGGCGGGTGCAAGTAGGAGACTAATTTTTGGTTGTATTCGTCCATCGGGGGGACTGTTACGCGATCGACTTTTGACTGCGACATGAGCAAATCTTCCTAATTAAATAGTTTCATCTAAAGCTTTGCGAGCAATCCTAGTTATATAGACGGTGACGGCGACAGCAGCCGTAAAACTGATGGTATTAATCAACCATTTTACAAGTTCGGCTTGAGGATTTGCAGGCTGATTTACCGTACATATAGCAGCAATATTTCCTACCAAAGAGCCTGAGTAAACGTACATCACGGTTCCCGGAATCATGCCGGAGGAACCTAATACATAATCTTTCAAAGAAACCTGAGTAATCCCCAAAGCGTAATTCAAGAAATTGAACGGAAATAAAGGACAAAGACGAGTTAAAAAGACTATTTTTAATCCTTCTTTAGCAACGGCGCGATCGAGGGCTTGAAACTTTGGGTGAGCTTCCATATATTTTACCACGCGATCGCGCGACAGGTATCGCCCGATCAGAAAAGCAAAGGTCGCCCCTAAGGTGGCGGCGATTAACACGTATATCGAACCCCACCACAGCCCAAACAGCACTCCGCCTCCCAAGGTCAGCACGGAACCAGGTATAAATAGTATCGTAGCGAAGTTGTAGGTAGCGATAAAGGCGATCGGGCCCCAGACGCCTAAATGCTCGATTTGGATTAAAACAGCTCTTAACAGTCCTTGAACGTAGGCGGATCTAGTTGCTACAATTAACAGAGGGACTGCAAGGGCGATCGACAAAAACAACAATCTGCTTTTAAAAGTATAGCTGCTAGAAATCTGACTTGCTTCTGGCTCCATAATTGACCGATAAATAAATAGATACCAGCATTATATAGCAGTTGTTAACTTACCAGAAAGAATTGGTTGAAAGCCTCTCCCCTTGAGGGAGAAATTAAAATCAGAATATTCATTACTCCAATCCTCTTCCTTCTAGGTAGAGGTAGCTCTCAAACTGTCAACTGTCAACTGTCAACTGTCAACTGTTGAACATATCAACCATGACCACAAAAACACAACTCCCAATTCCAGAATATTTCGATGCCCATAAAATCAGTCAAATCTGGCGAGTTCCCTATCAAGAAAGAGCGAATGAAGCTAATAATTGGGCTTTAAAACATAGTATTCAGCCAGCAGCTAGCGACGAAAAGCGAATTTGTTTGCTAATAATTGATGCCCAAAATACATTTTGCGTACCGGAATTTGAACTATTTGTCGGCGGGCGTTCCGGTAGCGGTGCTGTTGATGACAACCTGCGCCTATGCGAATTCATCTACCGCAACTTAAACGCAATTACCACGATTGCGCCGACAATGGATACGCACACCGCCATGCAAATTTTTCATCCCATATTTTGGATCGATGATGCAGGCGAAAACCCCATTCCCGCCGCCACATTAATTACTCTGGAAGATGTGCAGCAAGGAATTTGGAAAGTCAACCCAGCCGTCGCCGATAGCATCGCGGGTGGGAATTATGCGGAACTACAAAAACACTGCCTTCACTACGTACAGAAACTCAGCGACAATGGCAAATTTCCCTTGACAATTTGGCCGTATCACTCGATGCTGGGTGGGATTGGACACGCCCTGGTTTCTGCGGTGGAAGAAGCGATATTTTTTCACAGTATGGCGCGCCACAGTCAAGCACTTTTTGAGATTAAAGGTGGGAATCCCTTAACTGAAAACTATTCGGTTTTGCAGCCGGAAGTCTTAGATGGGGCCGACGGAAATCCGATTGCTCATAAAAATGCTGGGTTTATTGATAAGTTGTTAGAGTTTGATGCGGTAATTATTGCGGGACAAGCGAAGAGTCATTGTGTTGCTTGGACGATTGATGATTTGTTGACTGACATTGTGGCGCGGGATTCTATGTTGGCTAGGAAGGTTTATTTGTTGGAAGATTGTACTTCGCCGGTGGTTGTTCCTGGTGTTGTTGATTTTACTGAACAAGCAGATGCGGCTTTTTTAAGATTCGCGCAGGCGGGGATGAATGTGGTTAAATCTACTCAGTCAATTGATAGTTGGGCTGGTATTTGTTTGTGAGATATTTGATGAATGCTATGATACAATACGCTTAACTGAAAACCGATTCCCCTAACCCCCCCCTTAAAAAACAGGGTGGTTTTATTGTCGTTAGACAAATTAGGTACGTAGTTGCGCTTCAGCGCTCTTTATAATATTAGGAAAGAGCGCTAAAAGCCCGGGTTTTTCGTGAGGATTTCAGTCCTCAAAAACTTAAGAGGACTGAAGTCCTCACTACAAACTTGAGCGCGGTATTTTTTATAACTATTTTCCATCCAATCTCGGCACTCCTTCCAAGAAAGGGCCGCTCAACATTAACTCAGTCATTCTATCTAATTTGCCGCTGACTTTCATTTTTTTGTCTGTTTGAAATCGCTCGATGTCTGCTGGCAAATTACCAGAATTATATCCTAACTTAGTCAAATAATCAACAGCCTGTTTGTCACTTAACAACATATCCGTAGCACGAAAAATCGGCACGTACTCCTCCCGCCAAATCATGGCAAAAGTCGCCCTGTCTAAATAGAAAATCCTGCCCCGCGCCGGATCTCCAATCGCTGCTACACTGTCATTCATTCCCAGCAAAGCCACGGCGTGCGGTAACTTCCGAGGGCCGTCAAACAGCCAAACCGCCAGCACGCCAGGGCGATTAATTTGCTGCATTTGCTCCCAAGTCGGCCTCAATTCTATTGCGTTCAAACCCAACGCTCTTGCTGCTACGATTAACTGCGGCATCGAAGTTCCCAAGCGACTGGTTCCTGCTAAACGCGCTACACTCGATTCCGTCGCCTCGATTCCCCAACGCCTCAACACGGTTGCTAGCGCCGCAGGCGCACAACTGCTGCTAGATGTTTGCCGAAATACACCGTTTGGCTGCAAATTATCGATTAAATCAGCGTAAATTGGCTCCAAAAAATAGGATTCAGCGCTTGTAAATCCTCCCAATCCCAACAAGCCAATTAAAATTACTGCGATTACTTGCGATCGCGCCGTCAGCCAACTTACAGTAAACCCAATACCGCAGACTCCCATCAGCATCACCCGCAGCAGAGTCCAAGTTACTCGCATCCCATGGAATCGCCACTCGATCGGCAAAACAGGCATTTGAGGCAGATTTAACGCCAGCAGCAGCAAGCCAAAGTAAAAACCCAAAAACAGCAGGGCGATCGAGTTTCGGCCCTTAAACAGATCGTTAGCCGTCACTCCCGATCGCACTAACGCCTTTCCTGCGCGCATTCCCCAGACAAACAGCGCCGAACCCAGCAGCAGCGTTACCACTATTTCCATGAGATCACAATTTTGTTCCTTAGCCTAGGTTGTAACACGCGCGCACTCGCGATCGCCCGTGGGCGCAGGGCGACAGTCGGAAAATCTCACAGCAGAAAACTGCCAAATAAACAAGACAAGGAAGACATATACCAGTGGATAGTTGACAGTTACAGAGTACGGAAATCAAACTGTTTATGCTAAATTGTTCAGGAATCTATACAACCTAAAACTTGCCATCTGTCAAGAAGTTGAGTAGCTTTTTTTACCTGTTCGGAAAACTCCCAAAAAAGATTTAGCACCGAAAAGAATTTCCCAAACCAATTGGCAAAGACAGACACATCTGCTGTAAGATAGATTGAAGTCAAAACGCCTTCAAACAATTAATCAACCCTCTTGTCGCTCAATATATTCACGCTCCAACGAGCGAGGAGTTGTATTGAGCGCGCTGATTCAATATCGATAAAAGAAAGCTCGCCAAACAACAAAAATCCAGGAAAAATTATGCCAGCAAAAGCCGCCAACGATGTAGACGTAGCAGAGCAATATTGGCACTACTTAGAAAGATCCAAAGTTGCAACTCAATTAGAAACCAATCTGGAAAACGGTATCGATCCAGCAGAAGCAGCCAGTCGCCAACAAAAATTCGGGCCAAACGAACTAACAGTTAAAGCAGGGAAACCAGCCTGGTTAAAATTTATACTGCAATTTAACCAACCCCTCCTGATAATCTTACTGAGTGCCGGTTTAATCAAAGCACTGATTGGAGAATGGCTGAATGCCAGCGTAATTTGGGGCGTAACAACTACCAACGCTATTATCAGTTTCATCCAAGAAGCTGGGGCTGAGAAAAAAATCGATGCCCTAGCTAAAGCTGTTACCACAGAAGCCACAGTCATTCGAGGTGGCAAGAAATTAAGAGTTCCCTCAAAAGAACTTGTTGTGGGCGACTTAGTAACCCTGACTTCCGGTGACAAAGTACCCGCCGATTTGCGCTTAGTGAAAGTCCGCGACTTGCAAATAGATGAATCTGGACTTACAGGCGAATCCGTTGCTGTTGAAAAACAACTCGGACAGGCGGGAAACTTGGTTTTGCCAGAAGAAACGCCGCTCGCAGAACGCGATAACATGGCCTATGCTGGCAGTTTTGTTACCTTCGGCCAAGGTAGCGGTATCGTAATTGCGATCGCCAATAAAACCGAAACCGGCAAAATCTCCCAATTGCTCGATCGCCACATCGACCTCACCACGCCCCTCACCCGCAAATTTAATCAATTCAGTCAAAACTGGCTGCTATTTGTCCTCGCAATGGCAACCTTGACCTTTGCAGTGCGTTTAGGGCGACCAGTCCCAGCCGGAGTTTCAGCCTTTAAAGAAGCAGTCGAACCAGCAGTCGCCCTCATCGTCGGCGCCATCCCCGAAGGCCTCCCCGCCGTCATTACCGTCACCCTCGCCGTCGGTGTTTCCCGGATGGCCGCCAAACACGCGATCGTCCGCAAACTCCCCGCAGTAGAAACCCTCGGCGGCGCCACAGTCATTTGTTCTGACAAAACCGGAACTTTGACAGAAAATCAGATGACAGTGCAAGAAATCTATTCTGGTGGCAAATCCTACTCCGTTACAGGTACAGGTTACAGTCCAGAAGGCGACATTGAACTCAACCAACTACCAATTAGTGTCAATCAATCTCCAGCTTTGCAAGAATGTTTGCAAGCCGGAATGATCTGCAACGACTCTCACTTAGAATTCAAAGATAACGATTGGATTGTCGTCGGCGATCCGACAGAAGGAGCTTTAATTGCAGCAGGTAAAAAAGCAGAACTCAGCCAGCAAGTCTTGGAAAAATCCATGCCGCGCCTCGATTCAATTCCCTTTGAATCTCAGTTTCAATACATGGCGACACTGCATCGAACTCCGACAAGCGACAAAATTTTGTATGTCAAAGGTTCCGTCGAATCAATTCTCACCCGCTGCGGTTCCAGTCTCGACACTGAAGGAAATTCGACAGAAGTCGATCGCCAGCAAATCCACCACCAAGTCGATGCAATGGCCGATCAAGGCTTGCGCGTCCTAGCTTTTGCTAAAAAAATCGTTCCCCACGAACAGGGATCCGTTGCTCACTCAGACGTAGAATCAGGGCTAGTTTTCCTCGGACTCCAAGGCATGATCGACCCGCCGCGGGCCTCTGCGATCGCCGCCGTCCAAGCCTGCCAAACCGCCGGCATCCAAGTTAAAATGATTACCGGCGATCACATCGCTACCGCCAGGGCGATCGCCCGCCGCATGGGATTCCGCAAAACCAAACACAATAGAGAACTTGTAGCCTACACCGGCGCCCAACTCGCCGCCATGGACAAAAATGCCCTCGCCGAAGCCGTAGAAGCCGGCTCAGTTTTTGCGCGCGTCGCCCCAGAACAAAAACTGCGCCTCGTAGAAGCTTTGCAGCAAAAAGGCGAAATTGTGGCGATGACAGGAGACG
The DNA here is from genome assembly GCF_020737885.1 of Microcoleus sp. PH2017_34_RAT_O_A. NCBI lineage: Bacteria > Bacillati > Cyanobacteriota > Cyanophyceae > Oscillatoriales > Microcoleaceae > Microcoleus > Microcoleus sp. PH2017_34_RAT_O_A. Next base: position 53,168 of record NZ_JAEQDD010000010.1, read on the forward strand.
GCGTTAACGACGCCCCCGCCCTCAAACAAGCCGATATCGGCATCGCAATGGGTAGCGGTACGGAGGTTTCTAAGGAAGCCGCCGACATGATTTTGACCGATGATAACTTTGCGTCGATCGAATCTGCGGTAGAAGAAGGGCGATCGGTCTACAAAAACCTACTTAAATCCATCAGCTTCATTCTCCCAGTCAACGGCGGAGAATCAATGACAATTTTGCTCAGCACTCTACTCGGCCGAGAATTGCCGATTTTGTCGCTACAAATCCTCTGGCTGAATATGCTCAACTCGATCACCATGACTGTGCCCCTTGCTTTCGAGCCCAAGTCTCCCGGAGTGATGAAACAGCAGCCGCGCCCAGTCAACGAACCTTTCCTGACTGAAAATCGGATCAAACGCATCTTAGCTATTTCTCTGTACAATTGGACAATAATTTTCGGAATGTTTGAATGGGTGCGTCAAGCCGATTGGGGAACTTTGCCACTAGCCCGAACAATGGCGATTCAAGCTTTAGTAATGGGCAGAATTTTTTACCTACTGAGTCTCAGCCAATTGTTACCTTCTTTGATGGCTAAATTTAGCGGTTCTCAGGAAAAAGTTAGCGGAGCTCCCGCCCTCGGTGTCGGCATTGTCGTAGCTGTAATTTTGCAGATTATCTTTGCTAATTCTCCGTTTATCAATCGCATCTTCGAGACAGCTCCAATGAACCTAGATCAGTGGCTGATTTGCTTCGGCGTCGCGTTACCCATGATTGGCGTTGCCCTCTCTGTCAACCGCTTCGATCCGCCAAACTAATAGGATTCAGCCTTCGCTAAAGGTTCGTAGTGAGGAATGCGAGTCCGCATCCATGACGCTTGACTCGCATTCCTCACTACAAACCAATGATGGTTTATTATCAAAAGTGCGATCGCGTAATATCAATTCCGTTAGCATCGCTATTATTCATCTCTCTCTTCACTCCCTCTGCATCCTCTGCGGTAAATTATTCCGATAAAAAACAATTATTGTTATATACATACACCGAAGCCAAAGTCAAGCTCAGAATCAAGAATTAATACTCAAAATAAATTATAAATATCAACCAAATTAAAAAAATTCTGATATACTGCAAAGCAGTTGTAAAGATAATGAAGTTTCTGCTTCAGGAATCATTTTCTTGTCTCTACTCCATTAGGTATCTCTACATTCAGATCCATCAGGTCTGACAAATTTAGCAACTAATATCATGTCCAGTCGATTCGTGCTGGTTGAAATCGTGCATCATTTTCAACAATCTGTAGGGGCAGATTAATCAATATCCCAAAGCGCGCAAACAGGTTAAACAAACCCGCCTCTAACCACAAAAAAGCCCCGAACTATATTAGTCTACAATTTAAAATTCAACAAATCAAGCATATATTTAAACCGATTAACATCAATTTAAACAATGGTTCAGCAATTGATTTGCGTCGCGGGTTGCTCCGCCAACAGTTACCGCAAAGAATTGGTTTAAAGCCCCAAGCCCGATCGAGAGAAATTAAAATCAGACTATTCATTCCTCCAATTCTCTTCCTTCCTTTGTCAAGTGCTATCAACCGTCAACCGTCAACCGTCAACCGTCAACCGTCAACCGTCAACTGATTAACTACCATGTCTAAACCCGTTATTTTGTGTGTTGATGATAAAACTGTAATTTTGGAAAGTTTGAAAGCCAAATTGAGAAAAGCACTAGGCAGTTCCTATGCTTATGAATTTGCCCAAGATGCTGAAGAAGCGCTAAATATTGATGAATTAAATAAACATCATATTAGCATTTTATTGGTTGTCTCTAATTGGCTAATGCCCGGAATGAAAGGCGACAAATTTCTAATTTCAGTTAATAATAAAATCACTAAAATTGTCAAATTTTTATTGACAAGACAAGCAGATAAAAAAGCTATCGAGCGGGCTTATGCAGCAGCTAAGGTAGATAAATGTTTGTTTAAACCCTGGTCGCCCAATCAGTCGATCGATATCGTCAAGTATGGATTATAAAAACTATGACAAAAGTTGCAAAAAAACCTGTCATTGTTTGTGTAGATGATGAAATTACCATTTTGACGAGTTTGAAAGCGGAATTGAGAAAATCATTTGGAGAAGAGTATCGAGTCGAGATCGCTGAAGGGGGAGAGGATGCGTTAGAATTGCTTGGAGAATTACTTGAAGATGGAGATGAAATTCCCTTAATTATTTCCGATTACATTATGCCGGATATGAAGGGAGACGAACTTTTGCGCCGCGTTCACGAACTTTCCCCAAAAACGCTGAAAGTAATGCTGACGGGTCAAGCTACTATTGAAGCGGTTACTAATGCGGTCAAATACGCTAAACTCTATCGATACATCGGTAAACCTTGGCATAATGAAGATTTAAGACTAACGGTAGCAGAAGCAGTTCACAGTTACATTCAAGATAAGAAACTGGCAGAAAAAAATGCTAAACTTCTAGAAATGAATCAAGAGTTAGAAGCGCTGACTCGCCAGCAAGCTAAACTAATTGCGGAACTTCAAGAAAAAGAAAGTTATTTGCAAGCACTCAATGAATCTTTTTTACGGTTTGTTCCCCGTCAGTTCCTTCAGTTATTGGAAAAAACGAGTTTTCTTGATATTCAATTAGGCGAACATATTCAGCAAGAAATTTCGGTGTTGTTTTCTGATATTCGAGATTTTACAAGTCTATCAGAAAGGATGACGCCGGATGATAATTTTAAGTTTATTAATGGTTATCTCTCTCGGATGGAACCAGCAATTATTGAAAATCATGGGTTTATTGATAAATATATTGGTGATGCAATTATGGCTTTATTTAGTGGAGATGCAGATGGGGCAGTTAGGGGTGGAATTTCGATGCTACAAAGACTAGCTGACTATAATACCACGCGCACGATACCGGAACGTCCGCCAATTAAAATTGGGATTGGTATTAATACTGGGACATTAATTCTAGGAACGGTGGGTGGTGCATCTCGGATGGATGGTACTGCGATCGGGGATGCGGTGAATTTAGCATCTCGTTTGGAGGGATTAACCAAACAGTACGGTGTGCCTTTGTTGATTAGCAATCGCACATTTATGGTATTGAAAAATCCGGGAAAATATCACATTCGTTTGATCGATCGCGTTCGAGTCAAGGGGAAGTCCGAACAGGTAGCTGTGTATGAGGTTTTCGATGCAGATTTACCCGAATTGCGAGAGGGGAAGTTAGCCATGAAAAGCACTTTTGAACAGGCGATCGTTTTCTATCATTCCTCGGATAAAGAGACTGCCTTTCAACTGTTTGATAAATGTTTGCAAGCTAATCCTGGGGATATGGTTGCGAGGATGTATCTGCAACGCTGTCAGTAATGTAGATTCAAGGGGCTGCGCCAAGAGGGCCTGCCTGGGTTCTTGGTGGCGACAAACCAGACTCGACCAATACTGCTGTTGGGTGGCTTTGTACAGGTTTTTACGATCGCACGATTTGAATTCCCGATCGCCATTTCAATCCCTAAGGGCGATCGACTGTTTTTGATGATAAATTTTCTGCATAACATTATTGTACCATAATTCTGTATCGCAGAATACTTTTTTCTGGTTTTGCCAAAAATTAGAGAATTATTAAGTAATATTAATGAGTGGTGGCAGCCTAATTTCCGGCTTATTGACAATGAGGTGGGAACCCCCTCAGAGGGTATTACGCTAAAACTCTTATAAGCAAAGGAATTTTATGCAAATATTGCGCGAATTAAAACCCGACCTGCAAAAAAAACGGCTACTTATTGAGAACAACTGCCTAAAACATTTACTTATAATTTAAATTTAATATTTGTTTTATAATCACAGCAAGAGTACGGTAAACTGAATAAACAAGCCAATTAAATGTAGAACTCGCTTTTGGCGAGTTAACACAACTTGGCCGATCGCAATATTGAGTTAATCAAAAGAGTCAAATCAGCAGGGATATCATAAAAACTTATTGTTACCATAAGTTTTTTCATCCTTACTGCCAACCTGCGCTTAAAACAGTTCTCTAAGCCTAATTTAGCGAACAGCAATAAAGTGCTTTGATAAACTTCAGTGATGTCGTTACAGAAGATTATGTATTGGAGCGAGGCTAGGCTATGACCAAATTTTCAGAAAATTTTTCTCGGCGCAAATTTATAGTTACAGCAGGTGCATCTGCCGTCAGTTCCATACTGCTCAAAGGCTGTTTGGGAAATCCCCCCGAACCCGGTGGAACTGCTGATGGTGGTGCTGGTGGGGCTGGAGGAGCCCCTGCTGCCACATCAGCAGTTGCTGTGGCCAACGAGAAAAGAGTAGAAGGCATCGAAAGCACGAAGATTACATTGGGATATATCCCGATCGTCGAATCAGCGCCTTTAATTATTGCCCAAGAAAAAGGCTTCTTTGCCAAATACGGCATGGTAGATGTCAAAGTCGCCAAACAAGCCAACTGGGGTTCGGCCCGAGACAACGTAGAAATCGGCTCAGCAGGCGGTGGTATAGATGGCGGGCAGTGGCAAATGCCGATGCCATACTTGATTAGCAAAGGCCTGATCACCAAGAATAAAGCCGGCATCCCAATGTACGTGCTGTTACAGCTAAACACTCAGGGAAATGGAATTGCGATCGCTGCCAAACACGAAGGTAAAGGCCTCGGACTCAAACTAGAAAAATCCGCCCAAGACTACATCCTCGGACTCAAGAAAGCAGGTACGCCCTTCAAAGCAGCCTACACTTTTCCCAAAGCCAACCAAGATTTATGGATTCGCTACTGGCTAGCCGCTAACGGCATCAATCCCGACGTAGATGTCGAGTTGCTAACAGTACCGGCGGCCCAAACCGTGGCCAACATGAAAACCGGCAGCATGGACGGTTTCAGTACAGGTGACCCCTGGCCCCTACGGATTGTCAAAGAAAAAATTGGCTTCTTGTCCGCTTTAACTGCGGAAATCTGGAAAGGACATCCAGAAGAATACCTCGCAATTCGCGGCGACTGGGTAGACAAACACCCCAAAGCTACCGAAGCGCTGTTAGCAGGAATAATTGAAGCGCAGCAGTGGTGCGACAAACCAGAAAATCGTGCGGAATTGGTGTCGATTGTTTCTGGCAAAAACTTCTTTGACGTAGCTCCTGGAGTGTTGCTTCCTCCTTATGAAGGCAAGTATATCATGGGCGACGGCAAGCCCGAAATCAACGACTTCAAAATGAGTACGCTGTACTGGAATGATGGAGTCGGCAACGTTTCCTATCCCTACAAGAGCCACGATTTGTGGTTCTTAACCGAAAGCGTCCGCTGGGGTTTCTTGCCAACAAAAACCTTGGCAGATTCTAAGACAATCATCGATAAAGTCAACCGAGGAGATTTGTGGAAAGCTGCGGCTAAATTAGCCGGAGTTGCTGAAGCTGACATTCCGGCAAAATCGACTCGTGGTGTTGAGAAGTTCTTCGACGGCAAAGAATTCAACCCGGACAAGCCCGAAGATTACATCAAGAGTCTGGCAATTAAAAAAGCGTGATGGGTTAAACAGTTGACAGTTGACAGTTGACAGTTGACAGTTGACAACACAGTTTTTAGAAGCGTGCGATTTAAACCTCGTTCTAAAAACAATCCGCTTCCGTGGGGATGCGAGACCATTGTTAGTTGGTAAAAGCTTCGCATAACTTAAGTCTCGAAAAAAAACAGCAGAAACACAGGAGATTAGCAAGATGGCTGTCAGCACAAATCGGAGAGGCGGAGTCGATGTCCAAGGAGTTCTTGGCGAGTTTTGGAAAAAGAATTCGTCAAATATATTGCCGCCAATTTTAGGACTTTTAGGGTTCCTGCTAATTTGGCAATTCCTGTCGGGTACAGGAATCATCAAGTTGCCACCCCCAACTAGCGTTTGGACTGACGAACGGACGCGGATTTTGTTGATGTATCCTTTCATGAACTCCAAAACCTACGGAGTCGGCTTATTTTGGCAGACTATGGCTAGTTTGGAACGGGTAGCAAAAGGCTACACTCTCGCGGCCGCTGTGGGCATTAGCATGGGAGTTGTGGTAGGTACGAATCCCTTCCTGAACAAGGCTTTAGACCCGATTTTCCAGTTTTTGCGGATGGTAGCACCTTTGGCTTGGGTACCGATCGCCCTGGCTGCACTTCAACAAAACGAACCGGCTGCTTTGTTCGTGATTTTCATTACCTCTGTTTGGCCGATTTTAATCAACACGGCTGAAGGTGTTCGTCAAATTCCTGACGATTACAACAACGTGGCGAAAGTGCTGCAACTTACTCAGAAGGAATATTACATCAATATCTTGTTTCCGTCGGCGCTTCCTTATATCTTCACCGGATTGAGAATTGCGATCGGTTTGGCTTGGCTGGCGATTATTGCAGCGGAAATCGTGATGTCCGGGATTACAGGTATTGGCTTCTTTATTTGGAATGCTTACCAGCAAAACTACATCAGTGAAATTCTCTTGGCGGTGTTCTACATTGGGGCTGTTGGTTTGATGCTCGATCGCCTGATGGCATGGTTGCAGCAAAAAATTGCTCCCTCTCAAGGCAAATAAAAACAGTTGATAGTTGACAGTTGACAGTTGACAGTTGACGGTTGATAGTTGACAGTTGACGGTTGATAGTTGACAGTTGACAGTTGTTAGCTAAAAGCTAATATCAAGTCCGGTAAAATAACTGGGAACCCATATCCAAGAGGATCTGCCTCGGCTGGAAAATCGAGGCAGAGCCTCCTGATTATGTGTTACCAGGCTGTGCCTGATAACGAGTTAAAGGAGTAGCAGAACTTCAGTCCTCAGCTTTTTAAAAGAATAGAACTGAAGTCCTCACTACGAACCAATATTATTATTGCAGTTGGGCGATCGGCATAATATAAAAGCTAACGGTCAACAGTCAAAAATAATCGAAAAATCAAGGACAAACCTACAAAAAAGGCAAGAAAACCATGTCAGTTTTGATTGCGGTAGAACAAGTCGGAAAAACATTTAATTTAACAGACGGCGGTACATACGTAGCCCTCAAAGGGATCGACTTAGAAATTAAAAAAGGAGAATTTATCTCCTTAGTCGGACACTCGGGTTGTGGCAAATCCACTCTGCTAAATATGGTGGCAGGTTTGGATCTGCCCACAGAAGGATTGGTGACGATCGACGGACAAAGAATCACTCAGCCGGGCCCCGATCGCATGGTGGTGTTCCAAAACTATTCGCTGCTACCTTGGCGGACAGTCAGAGAAAACATCACCCTGGCCGTAGACTCAGTAATGAGCGGCTTAGCTAAAGCCGAGCGCCTCGACATCATCCAAAAACACATTGACATGGTGGGCTTGGGCCCCCACGCCGAGAAGCAACCGGCACTACTATCAGGCGGACAAAAACAGCGCGTGGCGATCGCCCGTGCCCTAGCCCTGCGTCCCAAACTGTTACTCTTAGACGAACCATTCGGCGCCCTAGACGCTTTGACTCGCGGCAACTTGCAAGAAAAGTTGATGGAAATCTGCCAAGAGTACGAAATTAGCGCCTTGATGGTAACGCACGACGTAGATGAAGCGGTGCTGCTGAGCGATCGCATCGTCATGCTCACCAACGGCCCAGAATCGAAAATTGGCGGCATCCTCGAAGTAGACATCCCCCGCCCCCGGGTACGTATGGAAGTAGTCTCGCACCCCAGCTACTACGCGCTGCGGAGCGAAATGATTTACTTCCTCAACCAGCAGAAACGGGTGAAAAAACTGCGCGCGCGGAAAGTACCGGCGATCGCCCGCCACGGCCTAGAAAAAGTCAACCTCGAACTCGGCTTTATCCCCCTGGCAGCCTGCGCTCCCCTCGCGATCGCCAAAGAAAAAGGCTTATTTGCCAAACACGGCCTCGATGAAGTCCACCTCGTGCGCGAAACAAGCTGGCGCGGCATCGTAGACGGCATCGCCGCCGGATACCTAGACGCAGCCCAAATGCCCTCTGGGATGGCAGCGTGGTTGAGCTTAGGAGGCCACCAAGAGAAGCCCATAGCAACCGTTACAGCCCTCACCATGAGCCGCAACGGCAACGGAATTACCCTGGCCCGTCGCTTCTACGACCAAGGAATCTACACTCTGGCAGATTTCAAAGAAATGCTGCACAGAACCCCCGCCCAAACTCACCGCATGGGCATCGTTCACCCTTCATCGATGCACAACCTGCTGCTGCGCTACTGGCTGGCTTCCGGCGGAATTGACCCAGATCATGATGTTTCACTGAAAAACATCCCTCCAGCCCAGATGATTGTGGACTTGCAAGGTGGGACGATTGACGGTTTCTGCGTCGGCGAACCTTGGAACTTGCGCGCGGCGATGGAAGGAGTCGGCTTTACCGTGGCTACGGATTTGGAACTGTGGCCTGGACACCCGGCAAAAATTCTGGGAGTTCGGGAAGACTGGGCGAATGCTTACCCCAACACTCACATTGCTCTAGTGAAAGCTTTGCTAGAAGCTTGTCACTATTGCAGCGATCCGGCCCACGCTCAAGAAGTTTCCGAAATTGTGGCGGGACGGGAGTACGTCGCTACTGACAAGAGTTACATCCAAATTGGCGATTCCAAATCTACTGCTTGCGATCTTGATACTCCGATGCGGGAATACGCTCACCACTTGTTCGCCGGCGACGGGGTGAACCGCCCAAGCCGTACCGAACAGTTGTGGCACATGGTACAGATGGCGCGTTGGGGCGATACAGTCTTCCCCCGCAACTGGGTAGAAATTCTGGAACGGGTGGTGCGAGTCGGCCCCTTCAGTACAGCAGCACGGGAGCTGGGAATGTCTGATATTACTTACACTCGGGGTTCTCTCCGTTTGTTTGATGGCTCGGTGTTTAATGCTGAAGATCCGATCGGCTATCTCAACAATCTAGCGATTAAACGCGATTACACGATGGCTGAAGTGATTCTGGATTCGGGCCGCAGAGCTGCTTAGGATCTGTTGAGTGTCCGCCCCAGCCGGTGGAATGCTTTCCACCGGCCAAATGTCTAATGGTGCTCTGTGAGTTTTGAGATATCAAAAGGTCAAAAAATTGCTTAGTTCTCGATCGCCCCTGTCAAAGACTTATCAACTCACAAGTCAGACAAGAGGAATCAGAAATCACAGCGATTGATTGCATTGTTGAGAGCGAAGCGGCACAATTATATAATTGATGCAAAAGTCTTGCAATTTAAACTCAATACTGAAAATATACAGGGAACTCGAAAATCTACAGTCTCGACTCGCAGCTCACCATTCAAAACTCCATTATTTGCTATCGCTAATCACCTACTAACGGCTTCTCAAACCCATGATTAATACTGCTGTCAACCAGACAAACACCAAAACCCAGAGCCAGCAACCAAACGATCGCCGCCAGCCTTTTTTGGTGATGGACAATGTTTATAAAGTATATCCAAACGGTTACAGAGCATTAGAAAACGTTAACTTGACCGTAGCTGAGGGAGAGTTTATTACTCTGATCGGACACTCCGGCTGCGGCAAATCAACACTGTTAAATATGGTGTCCGGTTTTAGCCATCCCAGCGAAGGCACCGTGTCGATTAACGGGCAGCGGATCGAAAAGCCAGGCCCCGATCGCATGGTAGTGTTTCAAGGTTATGCTTTGCTGCCTTGGCGGACAGTGTTTGAAAACGTTTACATTGCCGTTAACGCTGTATTTCCCGAGAAGTCGAAAGCCGAGAAAAATGCGATCGTCAAAGATCATTTGGCAATGGTGGGACTGACAGAAGCTGCTGAGAAAAGACCTCCGCAAATTTCCGGGGGTATGAAACAACGGGTTTCCATCGCCCGCGCCTTAGCAATTCGTCCCAAGGTGCTGATTTTAGACGAACCCTTTGGTGCTCTCGACGCAATTACTAAGGAAGAATTGCAGGAAGAGTTGCTGAAAATCTGGAACGATCACCGCTGTACCGTGTTGATGATTACTCACGATATTGACGAAGCGCTGTTTTTGGCTGATCGACTCGTGATGATGACTAACGGCCCATCAGCAACGATTGGCGAGGTTTTGGAGATTCCTTTCCCACGTCCGCGCGATCGGGTACAAATGATGGAAGATCCCGAATATTACAACTTGCGGAACTACGCCCTAGACTTCCTCTTCCGCCGCTTCGCTCACGATCACGACGCTTAAACCCTTGGAGATTGGGGATTGCTGGCAAAATAAAGCTCCAGCATTTCCCCACTTGCAGGGAAACATCGCTGTGTGCGAAATTTTCCCGATCTGCTTGGGTAAACTGGAGCTTAATTGTTGAGGATAAGTTTTTCCGGAAGATTTGGATCTTTTTCTCAACTTTTACGTCAATCGGCTAAGAGACCCGATTGCCTAGCTGTCTGTAAGCTGGCATGAATTTAGCCCACCTTTGACTGAAGGCGGGCTTCTTTCTTATCTTATTAACAGTTTTTCCTAAATTGATGGTTTGTGCATTCCACCATTTTAAGTGGCACAGGGCCAATGTTGATTAGTGTTTTATGGATTAAGTTTTTGGCAAAGATATCAGTTTGCTGTAGGGAAACGGCACTGCCGTGTCCTGCGCGGGGATCTGCCACTGTTAAGAATTGGTCTAAGATTGATGATTCTAGCAAGACTTTTTTAAATTCGTATTAAATCAATTAATTTTCAACCAATTAAACAACTCGGCTGCGGATAACTGCCAATCGCCCAACACGCTAAGAACAGGTAAAATATCCGTATCTGATTTAACCTCAGGCAATTGATTCGGTTGAAAAACTATTACTGATTTATCGCTCGGATCGGCAAACCAACCCAATTTAGTACCGTGATTGATCGAAAAAATTATTTTTTTTATCACCTGATTTGGAGATTGGTCAGGTGACAAAATTTCAATTATCCAATCCGGTGGAATTTCAAAGCGGTTGGCAATTTCTCCATCTTCATCAACGGGAATGCGAGACCACTCAAAAACAGCAATATCGGGAACAATTGACCAATCCGCAAAAGTACAGCACAATTCTGGAAGAGCACAGACTAACTTTTGGGGTTCCCCAACCTCAGAAATAGTCAACAATAACTCACTTTGAAGTTTGCTATGTTTTCCTTGTGGCATAGGTTTTTGATAAATTTGACCGTCGATGTACTCGCTTGCTGGTTTAGTTTCGGGCAACTGCAAAAACTCTGCAAGAGAAATCGTTGATTTTGCTGCAACTACCATATATCGTATTTCCTGAAATCATCCTAATGAACAAATAATCTAAGGTTCTTGTATTTCTGCTGCTTGCATTCAAGTTTGCACGGAAAACTCTTCTGAGTCAATGTCCCAATTTACCCAGCGAATTGCCTCTTTTGCTGATACTACATTTGGCGGCACTCGCAACGAATGAATGTGTCCGGTGCTCGGACAGGTCATTTTTAACAAATAAATCGGCTCGACATCGGCGTTATCGATTTCTAAGAGCGTGTATTCTTGCCAAGAATCTAATTCTACTGCTTGCAGTTCTTGACAAAGGCGATCGCACCCGAGGCATCGAGATGGATTGTTGGTAGTTGATGTGATTGATTGTTGAGTGGGATGATTTATTTGAAGGAACGAGGCATAGCCTTTGGATATGCGTTCCCAGGCAGAAGAGCCGGGGAACGAGGGATATCTAAAAATGCAGGATTTAATTACCAGCCAAAATCTCTTCTAGAGCCAACTTCAGCATCGGATACTGATATTGAAAACCGCTAGCCAAAGTTTGTTTCGGCAAAACTTTCTGCCCTTCCAAAACAACTTTAGCGCCGTCTCCCAACAGCATTTCTAAAGCAAAACCTGGCACCGGCAACCAAGAAGGCCGACTTAAAACTTCCCCTAAAGTTTGGCACAATTCATTCATCCGCACTGGATTCGGTGCTGTCGCATTCAAAACGCCTTGAACTTGCGAATTTTGCAAAGAATACAAAATTAAATCAACCACATCCTCGCGGTGAATCCAAGAAAACCACTGTTTTCCTGTGCCAATTGGGCCGCCTGCAAATAGTTTAAAAGGTGGCAGCATTTTTGCTAGCGCGCCTCCCATTCCCAAAACTATTCCCAGCCGCAAAATTGCTAGCCTTGTGCCTGCATTTTTGGCAGGTTGGGCCGCAGCTTCCCAGTCTTTGCAAACTGCTGCTAAAAAATCGTTTCCCGCAGGGCTGCTTTCGTCAAACTCAGCGGTTTCGCTGGTTCCGTAATAGCCGATCGCCGATGCGCTCACAAACACCGATGGTTTAGGATTAGCATTGACGATCGCCTCTACCAACTTTGCCGTCGTCAATCTGCGACTGTCGAGAATCGCTTGCTGGCGCGCCTCCGTCCACCTTTCCTCCGCAATCGGCACCCCAGCTAAATTAACCACAGCGTCGCAGCCCGCGATCGAATTTTGCCAATCACCAGACTCCGCCGGAGTGTAGGCGACAACATCCAAATTTGGATAAGCCGAAGCCGGGAAAACTCGCCCAGCTTTCGCCGCATCTCTACTCAAAACCACCACTTGATGTCCGGCTGCTTGCAGCTTCTCCACCAGCCGGCTACCTACAAATCCCGTTGCTCCCGCGATCGCTACTTTCATATTTCTTCCCGCACTTCATCTCAACAGCAGTTTACACGATCGCCCAAACCCGTTTTAAATTCTATAAAAATAAATAGCTAGTTCGATCGGCTCCCCACAAGCCCAGTGGATTTTCATTAAACTGATAAAGGACGCTAGGATCGAAAACAATGCCTGCAAAAAAACCAAAGCTTCTAATTGCTGCCGCCATCATTGCAGCAGGTAGCGCCGCGGTGTACCTTTACTTCCACGGTTTGAGCCAACAAGTCTCCAACCCCCAAGACAGCGCCAAAGTTGTACCCGACGAAGCAATGATGGCCGCCTTCATCTCCCCCAATCCCCAAGCACTGTCACAGTTGCAGCAATTCGGCACCCCGGGCGCTCAAAAGTTGGTCGGTGCGGGTTTGAAGGCCTTTCAAGAACAAAGCTTGGCAGGCACTCAAATCGACTTTGAGAGAGACTTAAAGCCCTGGCTGGGGGGCGTGATGGTGGCTTTGTTACCCCCAGATGCTACCGCTAAAACAGAGCCTCCTAAACTGCTCGTTGTAGTCAGTGTCAAAAATAAAATTAGTGCTTGGAATTTTGCTAATAAATTAAAATCTCAGGAAGGTGCCACAACTCAAGAAACTGAGTATAAAGGAGTTAAAATTTCTGAGATTGCAGAGCCAACGGGCAAGCGCTACAGTGTGGCTTTGTTGGACGATCAATTAGTGATGGCTCCTTTGAGAAAGCCTGTGGAAATGGCGATCGATACTTTTAAAGGACAGCCCTCCCTCGCTACCCAGAAGAGTACAACTAAGTTTTTTGCAGAGAGTGCTGGCGTACCGAATCCGATCGCAACTATTTACATTGCTGATTATCCTGCTGCAATCGAGCAATTAAAAACTAATTTGCCCGATGATTTTCAATTGCCTTCGACAGTGCTTTCACAGTTTAAACAAGTCAAGTCTTTGGTAGCGGGAATAGGGGCCGACAGTTCGGGATTGAGGGTGAAAACTATCGCTCGGTTAGATCCTAAATTCGGACAGCAAAAGCCGCCAGTCGGATCGAAATTGTTGCCCAGATTTCCCGGCGAAACCATTGCTTTAGTAGGGGGTAAGGGACTCGATCGCATTTGGTTGCAGGCGACGGCAGAGGCAAAAGATAGCCCGGAAGTTGACAGGGGCATTCAGCAGGTGAGAAGTAGTTTTAAACGCTTGGATTTGGATGCCGATCGTGATGTTTTTGGCTGGATGAATGGGGAATTTGCGATCGGGGCGATCGGTTCGGATCAAGGTATTTTGTCTCAGTTGGGGATGGGGGCGGCGATGATTTTTGAAACGAGCGATCGCCCCGCAGCCGAAGCAACCCTCAAAAAACTCGATGCGATCGCCAAAAGCAATCCTACAGTCAGCGTCGCCCCCAGACAAGTCCAGGGAAAAGAGGTTACAGAGTGGCAAATACCGCAACAAGGAACCTTATTCGGGCACGGTTGGCTGAATGAAAATTCTGTATTTGTTGCCTTCGGCGGCCCTTTAGTTGATGTCATCACCACAGCGCCACCGCAACCGTTAAGCAGCAGTCGGAGTTTTCAGGCGATCGCCACTGCTGTACCGCAGGCGAACCAAGGTTACTTTTATATAGATATGGAAAAAACCATGTCATGGGCGAACCGTTATTTGCTCGCTGTACAGCCCAATTTAGTTTCGCCACCCGTTGCTGAAGTGCTCAATTCTCTCCGAGGAGTCAGCGTAGCCACAACTTCGACAGAACCGACAACTGCTCAGCTCGATCTGCTTTTTGCCTTCAAATCTAGCAATTAGGCGATCGGGAATTGGTCAACAGTTGACAGTTGACAGTTGACAGTTGACAGTTTGAGATCGACCTCTACCTAGAAGGAACAGGATTGAAACAGTGAATAATTTTGTTTTATTTCCTCCTCGAACGAGGAGGCTTTAAACCCATTATTCTTGGTAATCGGTAATTTGTAATTTTTCTATCAAATCTAGCAATTAGGCGATGGGGAATTGGGAATTGGTAATTGGTAATCGGGAATTGGGAATTGGTAATTGGTAATTGGTAATTGGTAATTGGTAATTGGTAATTGGTAATTGGTAATCGGTAATCGGTAATCGGTAATCGGTTATTGGGAATTCTATCCGTTACATCCGCTACACAACCCGTTGCCGAACTTCCTTACATTGGTTAGATCTCAATACGGTTTACTTAACGTTTTTTGTCATTGCGAGCGTCTTCGCGAAGCAATCGCAGGGTCTGTTTGTCAAATCGTTTTTCCTGGTGTACTGTCTTAAGTGAACTGTATTGGGTTAGATCTAGTACACTTCTGACTGATGACTGATGACTGCCCGACGGCAGGACTAATGACAACTGACAACTGACAACTGACAACTGACAACTGACAAAAAAAAGTTGCTGCCTCTCCAGGGAGGGCAGCTACTCAAATAAAGCATTTTAATGTCTCTCAAAACTTCTGGATTAACCTTCAGACATTCCCGACTTATTCGGCAATTGCAAGTCATCAGGATCTACATAATGACAAACTGCTTTGTCCATGCAAATCAAGGCCCAGCCGGATTTATCGATGCTCATCAATTTGTAAGAAGCAGGCTGAATAAAGAAACCTTTGTGGTTGCGGGTTGCTGGTTTGATGTTAACGTGGCTGTCAGTGCTCATGTTCTTACAACTCCTAGTATTTATGGTAGTCAAGTCTGAAAACCGCTGTGCCGGTTTGTCGATCGTCTAAGTTTTCAAATACTAGCACTGACTTCCTGAGTTTTCCATAAAGTTATTTATTGATTTATTACGAGATCGTAATAAACCACAAACCCGATTTCCTTGATCCCCACCCCCAAATCGACATTGTTTGGGGGCTTACGCTTCCAGAAGCCACTGTTTCACGCGGGCGAGACTCTTCCAGTCCGGTTTGCGGCTTAATCCTTCTTCAAAATTTTTTGTAACTTCCTCTAACAACTCTTCGGAAGCCATCAGGAGTTGCTGAGCAACTTCTACGTGGGGGCGCACCCCTTTTTCTTTGAGATCCAGAATCGCGACTGCTAGGTTGATGCGAGCTTGGGCGTCGTGAGGGTTCAATTTAACCGCTGTTTTCGCTGCTTTTTGAGCCGATCCGGGTTTATTTTCCAAAAGGTAGAGCCACGCGAGGCTAGCCCAGGCATTGCCATTTTTGGGAGATTTCTCGCACAATTCTTTGAACACGGGGATCAGATTAGCAGGGGCTTCGCCAGCTTGGTAGCGATCGAAACCGTCTTTAAACATTTCTTCAGGGGTCATTCGATTTTGGATTTTGGATTTTAGATTTTAGATTGCTCGAAAGCATGGGGTGCGGGACAAAGGAAGCGCATCCGAGGCTAATTGTCGATCGCGATCGTCAGCAATTAGCTGGAGACCAATTACCAATGCCCATACCCATGCCCCAAGCAATTTTCCCATTTAAGCAGAAAAAGAACTGCCGCAGCCACAAGTTTGAGTAGCGTTGGGGTTGGTGAACTTAAAGCCGCCACCGATCATGGAATCGCTGAAGTCGAGCACCAAACCGTATAGATAAAGAATGCTCTTGCGATCGCACACTACCTGAAAACCCTCGTAGTCGAACACTTCATCGTCAGATTTCACAGTGCTGGGGTCTGCGAAATCCATCACGTAAGACATACCAGAACAGCCGCCCTGCCGCACCCCTACGCGCAAGCAGAGGTCTTTACCTTGTTTTTCTCGAAGAGCTAAAACTTGACGAACAGCAGAGTCCGTCATTTGAATGCCCCGCTGTTGGGAAATCGCTTGAGTCATAATCTGTCGAACTCCTGAGACTGTCGAATGTTAAGAGTTTAATCTTATACCTCCATTGTACAGGGAAGGAAGAAGGAAGAAGGAAGAGGGAAGAAGGAAGAGGGAAGAAGTCATTAGTCATCAGTCATTAATTAGTGCGAGCGTCCCCGAAGAGCGAACGTTAGAGGCCTCCACAAAAAGAATGATCCAATAGCTATGTGGGTTTAGCGAAAATTTCCACAAACCATTTGTGAAGATTGGGCAGACGATTTATCTGGG
>NZ_JAEQDD010000091.1:0-31680 GCF_020737885.1 Microcoleus sp. PH2017_34_RAT_O_A
TGTTTTTTTGATCGAGCTTTTGTTCTCCAAGTTTGCGGAGTTCGCGGTTCGTTCCAAAAATCTATTTTACAACATCACATTTCCCGGAAATTGCTGTTTCAAAACAGGCATCACCGGACAAGGTTTTTGCTCTTGCAAATTCTCGGGTTTGTTCCAAGTAAAAGGCCCTTTCTTCGCCGCGGCCATCCACAGCAAACTTTTGGCCCGCGTCATTGCTACATATAGCAATCGAAACTCTTCTGCTGTTTTCAAATAACCTGCTTGTTCCCACGCTTCGCCCAGATTTGGTAAAGGATGTTTTTCGTGCAAACTGGCTCGAATTTGCGCTCTTGCTACCTCTGCTAAAGTGAAATCTCCTAAAAATCTAGTTTGTGGCAAAACTCGCAAACTTCCGGGGATTGTTTGGTCGTGCAAAAATGGTAAAAATACACAATCCCAATCTAATCCTTTAGCTTTGTGCATGGTAATAATTGTTAGTTGACCTTTGCTGGTGTAGCGTTCTTCTATTTTGTCATCTGCATCTACAGGCTCAAATCTTTCTGAACTAACAATTTCGCCCAGCACTCCCAAAATATTGCTCATTGAATTGTTACCGGCTGTTTGGATTGCTACCCGTTCTGCTAATTTGTCGGCGGTGGCTAATTCTGTTTGGTCGTATTGCAGGGCTAAGGCTAAGAATGAGATGATTTGGTAGGGCGGCAGTTCTAAACGTGCTTGCAGCAAACCGCAGCAAAAATAACGGCATTTGCGGACTGGATCTGACTGCTGGGGGTCTAGCGGGCCTGGGTAGAGGAATTGTTCGGGGCTGGTGGCAAAGGCATTGTAGTCTTGTTTGGGGATGAGTTGTCGATCGCTCAAAATCTTTAAGGCTGCTTTGAGGTAATCTGGTGAGTGCGGGCGATCGAGAAATTGCAGCAATGTTAATATTTCCCAAGGTACTTGAGAATGTCTGTCTCGTTCCCCGACATCCTCAATTTTAATCCCGTATTTGCGTAAATCGCAGCTCAATCCGTGTTTTTCCGGATTTTCTAGGACTTCTTTGATAAACTTGCCTTGTTTGTTTTCCCGCACTAAAACAGCCATTGATTTTAGATTTTCTACTGGCAATTTAGGGCGATTTTCTTCATCCCTCGATTCACTGCCCGATTGAATATTTTGCTCGTGACTTTCCCAGACAAAATCCGCAGGTAAAAATTCCTCTACTAACTCAATTACCCGCTTTCCAATTAACTCAACTGTCTGGTAAATATCGCGGGGAGTATGCAATTCTAAGCCTCGACCTATGGGGGCAGGATTGGCATTTTGCTGCGGGTCATCGCTGGGAACTGGCTTGATAGTTTGGGATCGAAAAGGCTGTTCGGTTCCCGCTAATTCTGAGCGGTTTACCCATTGCAACATAAAGTTAGCTGCATCAATAATGATCTGGCTACTGCGGCCTGCACCGTCCATTGTCGCCAACTTGTTTTCAACTTCGCATTCGTCACAGAATTGGTTAAAATAAATCGGATCGGCGGGAGTAAAGGTAGAATTAATTGCTTGATTTGGGTCGCCAACTCTGATAAAATTAGGAGGTGAATTAGGACGATCGGGATCTTGAGCTAATATTTTCAAAAGCTCAGTCTGTAAAGGTGTCGAGTCTTGCGCTTCATCCTCAAACACGGCAAATACTTGCTTTTGTTCCATCGCCCTGGCTCCCGGATTGTCCAACACCCGCAAAGCTGCTAAAATCATCTCGTCATAATCGATGAATTCCCGGCTTCTCAACAAAGCCTGATATTTTTGATATAAACCGCCGGCTACCGCTAAAATTTCATAACCATCGCCAGAATTAATATCGCCCATTTTTAATAACTCTTCGGGAGATAAACCCGAAGATTTCGCCTCGTGAATCACAGTTTTAGCTAACTGCGGCAAAATCTCTGTCCGCAAAACCGATTGTCGCCGCAATCTCTCCGTTTCTTCTCCATCAAATTGTTGTCCTTCCAACAAAACTTGATATCTGCGCGGATTTTCCGCGATCCAAAGTTCTACACAAGTGCGAATTAAGCGGTGACTTTGAGTTGGAGTGACTAACGTCGAATTTTCGAGATTTAAACCCGACAAATCGGGATGGCGCATCGCAATATTTAAAGCTAAACCGTGCAAAGTGTGTACGGCAAAACCGCCTTGGTATAAAGACAATTGTGCCAATCTTTCCCGAATTTTAGCTTTAATATTAGCAGCAGCCGATCGCGTAAACGTCACCACAATTAACTGACGGCGGTTGTTAAGTCGATTGCGGGCGATCGCAATTGCCGACGCAGCAGCCATTCCTGTAGACTTCCCGGCCCCTGGAACCGCCGAAACCGCAAGGGGGCCGCCCGCCCAATCCGCCATCTCGTGCTGGCCCGCACGCAAGCTGTCGCGAATTTTACCGCAAGCGGCAGCCAAAAGCGCGGCGGGATCTAACTCGGAGAAAGTGCTGTTCGGGCGATCGATCTCGGCAGTCGATCGACTAAAATCAGTATCAAATTCATCAGTCATAATTACATCCGCGTTTATCCGCGTTTATCTGCGGTTAAAAATCCCCAAAAATTCACCGAATAGCAAGGGTTTGAAGCCCCAGCATGAAGGCAGATTGTGATAAGAACGGAGTTTAAATCTCCGCTCTTATCACTTCGCTGTCAACTGTCAACTGTCAACTGTCAACTGTTTAACTCTACCGTTTCCATTTTGGTATCGGCTCAACAAACCCTATCTATGCGAGCTTAAATTAAAACCAGCATAAAATTCAATACCCAAGCCTTTTTATAGGAAAAATCCCCAATGAAAACTCACCTCAAAACCAATTTTCCACCACACCAGCCAAACCCAGCCAACAACAGCACAACTCGCTTTGCAGTTGTAGCATTCTTAACTTTATCCTCAGCCATTGCTTTACCAAGCTGTGCAACTTCCTCCCCCAGCGGCTCCACAAACGGCTTTGCTTCATCCCGCAGCGCCGAAAAGCAAATTGCCGCATCTGCTCCCCAATCCGAACCCGCACCTGTAAGCACACCCGGAGGCGCAGCGTCAAAAGTTGCTGCTGACACCGCAAAAAAACCAGCCGCAGAAACTCCAGCAACTGCTCCCCAACTGATTAAAAAAGCCGAACTCAGTGTAGTTGTCAAATCTATTGACAGCAGCACTAAATCTGTCACCGAGATTGTGAAAAAACAGCAAGGCGATATCTTGGCTTTCCAAAACCAAAAGCCGCCGGATTCTAGCGTGCGCCAAACCGCAACTATGCAGATTCGGGTACCTCAAGAAAAGTTAGAAACTACTTTAAATGCTTTAACAAAACTCGGAAGTGTCGAAAACCGAGGGCTGACGGCTGAGGATGTTAGCGATCAATTAGTTGACAGCGAGGCTAGGCTCCGCAACCTGCGAAAATCCGAGGAAGTTGTGTTAAAAATTATGGAGCGATCCGGCTCTGTTGGCGACGTACTCAAAGCTTCTCAGCAGTTGAGTACGATTCGGGAGTCGATCGAGCGCATCGACGCTCAGTTAAAAAGTTTGCGGAATCAAGTAGCCTATTCGACTATTAGTTTAACTCTAGAAGCAGCAGTCTCGGCCCAGCAAGAACCGGAACCTTCTCTCGGCTTGCGGGTGCAGGAAACTTGGGGACAAGCGACTCATTCTGTGGGCGAATTAACTTTAGGTTTGTTTGCTTTGGGCATTTGGCTGTTGGCTTACAGTCCTTATTTCGTAGTAATTGGGGCGGCGACTTATGGTATAATTCGATTTAAGAAACAGCATTCAGTTCCGAAAGTTCAAGAACCGAAACCGCCTGCTACAAATTAGTCATGGGGCATGGGGCATCGGGCATTGGGCATTGGGCATTGGGCATTGGTAGGGGCGGTGCCCCCGTGCCCGCCCTCTTACTCTTACTTGTCATTAGCTAGCGACGCACCAAGCACCGAAATATTGCGATCGCACTTGATATCATTCCCAGCACTTCTGAACGCAACAGGTACTTTTATGGGATTTAATCTTTAGGTACGTAGTTGCGCTTCAGCGCTCTTTGCGTATATCTATGAAAGAGCGCTAAAGCGCAACTACGTACCTTTTTGATTTAATGTAACAGTTGTGCAACTCCTGCCCAAATTCAGAATCGCAGATAATATAAGGTGCGTCGCGGTGAGATTGTCAATCTTTGTTTAGGAATTTTCGCTCGCGACACACCCTACCAATGACTGTCAACTGTCAACTGTCAACTGTCAACTGTCAACTGTCAACTGTCAACTGTCAACTGCCAACTGTCAACTGCCAACTGACTAATCGTCAATTTGCCATCCATCTTTGGTATAATCTTCATCCACAATCTTCTTCGGACGCATCACCAAAACAACTCGCCCCAAAATCGACAACTGCGGGGATGTTTCAAACCACTGCAATTCTAGATTCCCCCCGTTATCGGCGAGGAAATAACTCTCAGCATCCCACTGTCTTTGGGCGCGATCGGCAATAATCAAAACTTCTTCAACTTTACCTTGCAGCGGTACCGGCAGTCGATCGCTCATTTCCAAAACCGCCACCGGATCTTCCGCGTTCAAAATTACCTGCCATCCGGGAATCGCCACCCAAGCTCCAGCTCCGGAAAATTTTACCATGCGAAACGGCTCGATTTCCTCCGGCAAAGGCACTGCCAGCAAATCTGACGTAGAAAGTGGCAATTTGCCTACAACCGGGACAATCCGAGGCAGTTGTTCCTCGGTATCGAGCCTGTAAACTGGTAAACGAGGCGCTTCCCGTCTCGGAACTACAGTAAAATCCACCAACAATTGCTCGATTTGCGCCCTAGCAGTTTGGCTGCTAGCTAATTTTAAACCGCGAGCAATTAAGCGCGATCGCTCTTGCAAATCGCTTTTTTGTCTCGCCAACTGCCAACACTGGTAAGCTACAGCATCCCCAGGAGTGTCTGTGAACCCCTGCGGGAGACTCCCGAAGTGCGAAAACTCCTTCATCGCCTTAGCAACTTGGCGGGAATCATCAACATCCAAATTGTGGGCCAACATCAAAGCTGCCGCTCCGGCTCGCTCTGCTTGCGAGAGAATCCGAAACTCGTATAAAATATCACTACCTTTCCGCAGAAAGTGCGATCGAACTTCCTCCGAAGCACCAGCATTGACCATGCTGGTGTAAACTTGTGCTGCAACGCCGACCTGATTTTGTTGAATAGGCTCAAAACCAGTTTGTTCAAAAATCTGCTGAGAGTTGCAGCCCGCTTGCAACAGTGCCGTGCAGGCTTGTCCCCACTCTACCCAGGTGCCTTCCTTGCGGCGGAGCGATCGAATTAACTTTTCCACATCCACAGCATCAGTGGAGGGTGCAGGTTTAGAAGGGGAAGAATCTTGCGGTGTATCAGTCATAATTGAATCAAAAATCAGCGTTGAGTTATGTGTAATTGGATACTAGCAAGGCTCGTGTCGCGGGAGAGCGATAGATTTATGGTAAGGGAGTTATGAGACTATTGTTACAGAATAGTTGCTCGCCTAAATTTACAAAGGGGAGTTTATCGTATTGTTATGGATAATGCCATTCCAGAGCTCGATCAAATTAAACGCCAGCTCATGACACTACACCGACCAAAAAAACCCAAAATGCTGGTAGTAGACGATGAACCAGACAATCTGGATTTACTCTACCGCACTTTTCGACGAGATTTTAACGTGCTCAAAGCTGAGAGCGGGATTCGCGCCTTGGAAGTCCTCGCCATTGAGGGCGAGGTCGCCGTCATCATTTCCGACCAGCGGATGCCAGAAATGAAGGGAACGGAATTTCTCAGCAAAACCGTGCCGCAGTTTCCGAATACGGTCAGAATTATCTTGACTGGTTTTACGGATATTGAAGACTTGGTGGATGCGATTAACTCCGGACAGGTTTACAAGTATATCACCAAGCCTTGGGACCCGAACGAATTGAAAATGGTGGTGCAAAAGGCGGCCGAGACTTATGAAGTTCTCAAGCAGCGGACTGAGGAATTGCATCGCGCCCAAAATCAAATACAACTGTTAGCAACCATCATGCAAACCGCTGTGGATTATCCGAGTCTGGAAGCAACTTTAGACCCAATTGCTATTGCTGTGAGCGATAATTTTTTGGCTGATATTTGCATTTTGCAACTGGTCGAAGGCACTGCTTTAATGCCGGCTCAAGGCACTCACACCAGCGGTAAAACTGTGGAAAATTGGCTGGCAGATGACCCTCTGGTTCTAGAAGCGATTTCCTCTCAAGCTATTCAGGGTGCTGTGAATATTGCCAGCGACGCAGCCCTAGCGAGTCTGCCACACTACCAAAAATCGGGCATTCAAGCTCACTTGGCTGTTCCGGTGATTCACAAAGGTCGATCGATCGCCCTGATATCCCTTCAGTGGAAGCAACCTTGTTCCCTGCGCCCCGACGAACTCACAACAGTTCACCTCGCCGCTCAACAAGTTGCTTTGGTATTGACGAGTTTTCAGGGTGATTAATTAGTTGACAGTTGACAGTTGACAGTTGACAGTTGTTAGGAAAGCAGTGGTCAGTTGTTAGTAGTCAACAGTCAACAGTCATTCGTAACAAACAAATAACAAATAACTAATAACTAATCACAAATAACCAATAACTAATAACTAATAACTAATCACCAATGACTAATAACGCAGAAGAAATTAAAACTATATTTAATCGAATTGCACCAGTTTACAACCAATTGAACGACTGGTTAAGCTTGGGGCAGCACCGGATTTGGAAGCAAATGACGGTGCAATGGAGCTGTGCGGGCCCCGGAAATACTTGTTTAGACTTGTGCTGCGGCAGCGGCGATATAGCTTTGCTGCTGGCAAAACAAGCAGGGCCTACCGGTTCGGTATTTGGAGTAGATTTTTCTGCTGAACAATTGGCCGTTGCAGGTAAGCGCGATCGACCTTTTCTCACTCCTGCAAGTCCCATTACCTGGGTAGAAGCTGACGCCCTAGACTTGCCTTTTGCCGACAATTACTTCGACTGCGCCACCATGGGTTACGGCTTGCGTAACGTGACGGATATCCCCCGCAGTCTTCAGGAATTGCACCGCGTCCTCAAACCGGGCGCAAAGGCTGCTATTCTCGACCTCCACCGCCCCAGCAATTCCCTGATGCGGAGCTTTCAGCAGTTTTATCTAGATACTCTCGTGGTTCCCATTGCTCAGCAATTTGGCATGACTCAAGAATATGCCTACATTAATCCTAGTTTAGAAAAATTCCCGATCGGCGAGCAGCAAGTCGCGATCGCCCGCCAAGCCGGATTTGCCACCGCCACCCACTATCCCATTGCCGGAGCTATGATGGGAGTATTGGTGTTAGTCAGTTGACAGTTGACAGTTGACAGTTGACAGTTGCTATTAGTTATTTGTTACTTGTTACTTGTTACTTGTTGTTCCATTTTCCAATAACCGATAACCAATAACTAATAACTAATAACTAATAACTAATAACCAATGCCCCATGCCCAATTCCCAATTTCCCAATAATTGATGAATCCCTCTGAACTTTGGCTGTTGTTAGCCCCGCCTGTAGTGGGAGGAATTATTGGCTATTTCACTAACGATATAGCTATCAAAATGCTGTTCCGCCCCTATCGAGCTATTTACATCAAAGGGCGGCAGTTGCCTTTCACTCCCGGCTTGATTCCCCGCAACCAAGAGCGCTTGGCTAAGCGAATTTCCGACACAATCATGGGTTCGCTGCTGACGCCGCAGGAACTGCAAAACTTGGCGCGCCGCCTCCTTCAAACTGAGCGGATGCAGTCAGTAATTCTCTGGCTGTTGCAGTTGGCCCTGGATCAAGTAAAGGCAGACACAGAGCAAAAAACTGCTAAAATTCTTGCTAACATTCTCCGAGACTTGCTCGGGGAATCTGTGCCGCGAATTCTCAAAGTTTTGGCGCGCCGGGAAGATTTTTTAGAAGCTCAGCTAAATCAAATTTTTGACCAAGTTTTGCTGGAAATTCAGCTAACTGACTCTCAAGCTGGTCAGTTGTCTGATTGGCTGTTGCAGGTAGTAATACCGCCAGAAGTGCTGCGGCAGGCTTTGATTGACTTTTTGACCGATCGCAATATTTCGATCATCGACGAAGGATTTCGAGAAAAAACCAGCGGCACTTATTGGGTAGTAGCCAATTTGTTTGGTTTGCGTAACACTTTAACTCGGCTGCGGACTTTTTGTCTGGATGACAGACAAGTCACAAATCAGCGGCTAGCAGAGTTAACGGTTTCCTTGGGAATTCGCGGGCGACTTCAGGAATGGCTGCAAAATTTGTCGATGCAAAACTTACCGGTTTCGACGGTGAGACAATTGCGAAAAACTATGCGCGACAGTGTTCGCAGCTACGTTCAGGAGCGGGGTACAGAGGTACTTGACGGGTTGAGCAAATCTATTGACTGGGAAAATATTTCGCGGTTGATTCTCAATCGATTGCAAACTTCAGCGGTGATGAGCGCTTCCCTAGAAATTGTGAGCAAAGAACTGGCTTTGGTGTTAGATCGCTATCTAGAGCGGGATTTAGAAAATATTGTAGCTCAGGCTATCCCGATTTTGAATATCGACCAGGTAATTATCGATCGAGTAAAAGGCACTTCTCCCGAAGAGTTGGAGCTAGCAATTCAGGGAATTGTCAAAAGCGAGTTGCAGGGAATTGTCAATTTAGGAGGGATTTTGGGCGTTTTTGTCGGCTGTTTGCAGACAGTTGTGATGTTGATTCAGCGATGATTTATTCCGGAACTTGTGAGATATTTGTTGTACCCTACCTAATATTCATTGGACTGACACACCAGTCACAAAAATTTGGTTTTTGGGCAGTATTTTGCAGCATATAATTATACCTGCAACCGAGTTTTTTGTCAAGTATCCTAATTCACCTATTCTCTAAATTTATGGCAGCCCCAAATTCTGACGATCGCCCTTACATCCCAAAAAACCCGCGCAACCTCAGCCGCCAACAATACGAGCGTTTAACCGCAGAAATGGCCACTCCCTACCGGCCTCTGCGACAGTTTGTGTACGTAGCTTGTGGCGCTTCGGGCTTTATCGGCGGTGTAGTTTTCCTCGCGAAAATTGCCTCGGGCCGGGAAATTGGCTCTGCTTTACCCAATTTTGCCCTCCAAGTCGGAGTCGTGGCTCTGATGGTGTTCCTGTTTCGCCTGGAGCAACGCGCCGCAGCACGATCGCCCAAGTCGAAGTAACAAAGGTTTACAAATCTACACAAAAAGATATCTGAGGCAAGGAAAAGTTATAATTATAAAGAAAGTATTACGAAACCCTGGTTTGCGATCGATCCCTGTCATTATAGGTAGGTGGGTTCAATTGGGGTCAGCAAATTTAAAGATCCTAATCATAAACCGCTTCTAACTCGTTCAATTGGGGTCAGCTTTCATAAAGACCCTAAATATATTAAATAAATTTAAGCCCAGCGCCAGCCTTCACTGATAGAAGAGTTGGCGTTGGGTATTTTGCTAGGAGCGGGTGATTGCCAAATGTGTCAAAGTCTAATTAGACAAAAAAGTTGGAATATTTTACTATGAGCAAGTCATTTTGCAAAGGGCGGTGGACGTTATTTTTAGCCGCAGGTGTGGGAATCGTACTTTACAGCAGTGTGGCGGCGGCGGCCGAAAAGGTAGTCCTCAAATACAGTGCGATCCGAATGACTTTACCAGTCAGCGAATTAGAAATTTTTGCAGAAACTGGGAAAATGTCACCCGGGCTAGAAATGCTGCTGGGAAAGGCAAAAAAAGACCCGGAAGTGGTTCGCCGCAGTCTGATGAGACCGGTGAAAGTTAGTCAAAGCTTGTTGGATCGGACGCTCAACAGTAAAGTTGGGGAAATAATTCTCGATGAAGTGGGTCAGGTAATTCGCACTCCTTCTGGGAAAGCAAATCGAGAAGCTTTGCGCGAGGCCTTGGTGCTGTCGGCAACTAATGATAACGAGATTACGCTGCTGGAAGCGATGAAGAATTATCCTGCTCCAGAGGTTAATGTTGAGGGCGATCGCTTAGTTGAAGCTTACGGCAAACTTGTAGCTTTGTCTGAACAATTTGGTGGCGCTTCAGAACGGCTGCAAGACATTTTAAACAAGATTCGCCTGCCTAGATTGTAGGGGATTTTGTGAGCAGCGGTTGATTTGTGCGATCGCACAATTTTTCTAAAGCTACATAAATTACAGCGCAGTCACACTAGATTTGTGCAAAACTTGCCTGATTTTTAACCCGACTGTAAAACAATGTAACTGCTGGCAAACTCCCAACATGACGAGAATCAGTCATTCCCAATTCTCAAATCTCAAATTTAAAACTGTAGAACTTGACTCTCAAAGAAGTCTCGGAATCGATGTTCGATAGTTTACTAAAAAAATGAATATACTCTCCGTATAACTGTTTATTCGTTAAGGAATATTTCGCAAAAAAATGCAGGCAAGACCTTTTACCAGAAAGAATTGGTTGAAAGCCCCAAGCCTTTGAGGGAGAAATGAAAATCAGACTATTCATTACTCCAATCCTCGGACTTAAGGGTAGAGGTCGCTCTCAAACTGTCAACTGTCAACTGTCAACTGTCAAATAAATGGGTGGACATAGCAGATTATGTGGCTTAGGATAGAGCAATCATATCAAAGTTAGGGACTTGCAGAAAAACAGCCTGTCATTTAATCTCGTGCTATGACAGGTGTTATTAGGCAACGAATTCCCTAAAATTCTTGACTAAACAAGTTAAAGATACACAGGGTTAAGAAACAGGATTAATTGACAGCATCTCAAATCAAATAAAATCACAATTTTTAGGGTCATCGAAAATTTGAGGGTAGTAGAGTTTCACTCCATCAGCTCTATTTACTTAATTGAATAAAACTACCAACATGAATAACAATCCTATTCGTTCAAAAGACCGTTTCTTGGTTTTTGGCGCTCCGGCGATCGAAGATGCGGAAATTCAAGAAGTGGTCTCAACCATGAAAACAGGTTGGTTGGGTACAGGCCCGAAAGTCATGACTTTTCAAAATGGCTTCAAAGCTTACAAGGATTCCGAACACGCGATCGCAGTCAACTCTTGTACGGTGGCACTGCACTTGAGCATCCTCGCTGCTTCGGTAAAACCCGGGGATTAAGTCATTACTACTCCGATGACTTTTTGCGCTACAGTTAATGCGATCGTCCACCCCGGAGCAACACCGATACTGGCAGATGTAGATCCGGTGACAATGAATATTAACCCGGCTGAAGTCGAAGCTAAAATAACTTCGAGAATTAAAGCAATTTTACCGGTTCACTTCGCCGGTTGTCCCTGCGATATGGATGCGCTGTGTGAGATTGCTAGCCGTCACAATTTGAAGTTGATTGAAGACTGCGCTCACGCGATCGAAACAGAGTACAAGGGAAAGAAAGCAGGCACATTTGGTGACTTTGGATGCTTCAGCTTTTATGTCACCAAAAACATCACCACGGGTGAAGGAGGCATGATTCTCGCCCGCCGTCAAGAAGACGCTAACAGGCTGAAAATTTTAGCGCTGCACGGTATGAGCAAAGATGCTTGGAATCGCTTCGGCGACTCGGGTTACAAGCACTATCAAGTGGTGGAAATCGGTTTTAAATACAATATGATGGATCTGCAAGCTGCGATCGGCATTCATCAACTCAAACAAGTCGCCCCCTAATTGCAGCGCCGGAAGCAAATTTGGCAGCGTTACAACGAAGCATTTGCCGATTTCCCTTTACTCTGGTTCGCTTGAGATAAATCTTATGTAGGAGAAATACTCTCCCCTGCAATTTGAACTCCGAAGTTGAGAGTTAACTCCCATAGCATATTGGAGGGGATAGGGCGGAATTTGACGTTGAATTTCACAAACTATGACAATCTCTGGTTTTGCTACGCTCAGTAAGCCAAAGTTTCTAAAGTTTCCCGCAGATAGGATCGAACCTGCTGATCGATGGTGAAATTTTGCTGTTGACTCTCAAAATTGAGTTCTAGCTGCCAGCGTTGAAACCCTGAACTTGCCCCGATCGCGGATTTGAGGCTGCCCCAGATTTCAGAATCTTCGCACAGCTCGATCGGCTCTGCGGCTTGAGGTTCTTGTGCGATCGGTAGATAATTCGCCATATTGTTATACCTCTGTTTGAATTCCCTGTAAGGATTGAAAGCTTACCTTGACTCTCTCTATTATAGATTCTTTTCTCCAAATAGCCAATATAAAATAGCCACAACCTGCGATTAAATATTAAATATTAAGAGTATTAATAATCTTTATCTGAGCCGGAGCATTACCTATTTTTTTTACTGCATACATCTGTCGCAAATAAAGTAGCTTAAACTACAATTATGTCGATATTAATTTTTTATTTCACTTTTCGATCGACTGTTGGGTTAGGGATGTAGGGCCGTTGGTGTCCGCAGGTTCTGAGTTGACTGTACTGCTGGATGACGCATTCTTGATGCCTTCTGCTGGTGGCATTGACTCTGCGGGTGCAGCCGGAGTGACAGTTGTCTCGCCCGCAAAAGCTGGCAAAAGTCGATCGACTTGCCAAGGTGCGATCGTAAAATCCTGCCTAATGTTTTCTAATACATGAGGCTTTGTCGCTGCAAATTCTGATTCCGGCGTCAGCAAAACAGCCATCACACTAGCAGACACCTGCAAAAACAAATTGCTAGCTAAAAAAGCAGCAACTGCCAACAACAACCCAGCCCACCGCCAGGAAGGAGGAAAGGGAGCCACCCCAGCAGCAAGGGGAGCAAATCGATATAGCTGCCACAAAATTACTGCCAGCAAAACAGCGATAAAAAGAGCAATTCCTTGATTTAATTTAGTTTTAAACCGAGTCAGCATCTGCTGCTGCACAGAAGTTAAATTCTGCGGTTTCACGGCCACGACTAAAATACTAAAAATGTAAAAAGGGCGGAACCACTGCATCCACAGCACAGGAACAATACCTGCTACAGCCACTAAAAACACTTCTAACCAGACAGAGAGCGTGGGAGAACCCACTGCGAGTCCCAGCAAGCACAGTCCCAGGAAAAGCGGCAATGCAGCCACCCCAGAAAGGTGAATCCACAAGAAAGGATCTGACCAAAAAGAACGCACTTTAATTAATTATTAGTTATGAATGATAGCCTTTCTAAAATAGATGAGGTATGTCTGGTAATTGGTAATTAGTAATTGGTAATTGGTAATTGGCACGGCACCAGCTTTTGAACCGCAAGCTTTTCGGTGATTACCGATTACTGATTACCGAAAACCCCAAGCGTACCTCATTTTTCGATCGAACTGCTATATGAGTTTTGACTTTTGAATTTTGAGATTCTTGGACGCACTCTTGACTCTAAAACCCGGTGCGAGGAGTAAATATTTAGCGATCAAACCGAGGACTTACGAGCAGAAATCGGGTTTCTTTCGGTAATTCTTATTTGAGCGAGCAAATTTTGAATTTTCAGCAAGGGTAAAGACGATTAGGAATTTCATTCTGCCAACTGCCAACGGCCAACTGCCAACTGCCAACTGCCAACTGTCAACTGTCAACTGTCAACTGTCCGATGAGTTTGGGAGTATTGAGTGAAGAGAATAGTTGGGAGCGATCGGCAATGCAAGTTGCCTTCACTCAAAAATTCTCTTCCAACTCAACACTCACAACTCAAAACTATTGAGATAGCGTGCGGCGCTTAGTAACCATCCGGTAGGCTTCAATAATATCGCCTTCCGCCCAGTCGCTAAACCCGCTCAAGGAAATACCGCATTCATAGCCAGTATTGACTTCCTTGGCATCTTCCTTCATCCGTTTGAGGGAGTCAAGGACACCTTCGTAAACGACATTGTTGCCCCGGCGCACCCGCACCTTACAGTTGCGGATGACCTTGCCTTCGAGTACGTAGCATCCAGCCACAGCCCCCCGACCGATCGCGAAGACAGCGCGCACTTCCACCTTACCCAGAGGTTCTTCCACCAGTTCGGGTTCCAGCAGTCCTTCCATCGCCCCTTGAATATCATCCAAGAGTTTGTAGATGATGCTGTATTCCCGCACGTCTACGCCCGCTTGGTCGGCTGCTTGGCGAGCGCCGGTGGCGAGAGTAGTATTGAACCCGATAATCACAGCATTACTAGCGGAGGCCAGGTCAATATCCGTTTCTGTGATTTCCCCAGGAGCAGATAGCAGCAATCGGAGTTGAACTTCTTTTTGAGGAAGTTGGGTCAGAGAACCGACAATGGCTTCCAGGGAGCCTTGGACATCTGCCTTCAAGATCAAGTTGAGTTCCTTAAGAACGCCTTCCTTAGCTTGTTGAGAGAAGCCACTGAGGCTGATCCGACCACCTTGAAGTAGACGCGAATCTCTTTGGGATGTAGCTCTTCCGCTGGCGATCGCCGCTGCTTCTTTTTCGTTAGCGAAGACATCAAACTCATCTCCAGCTTGCGGTACTTCCCGCAGCCCCAGCACTTCCACAGCGAAGGATGGACTTGCTTGGTCTACGCGATCGCCGCGATCGTCGATCATCGCCCGCACCTTGCCCAGAGCAGAGCCTGCGACCACAATATCGCCCACTCGCAGCGTGCCATTTTGCACCAGCAGAGTTGCCACTGGCCCCCTTGCCTTGTCGAGGTGAGCTTCAATTACAGTACCCTTAGCCGCTCGGTTCGGGTTAGCGTTGAGGTCTTCCATTTCCGCGACTGTCAGAATCATTTCCAACAGCGTATCGAGGTTTTCCCCTCGGATAGCGCTGACTGGAACCATCGTCACATCGCCGCCCCAGTCATCTGCGACCAAGCCGTACTCAGTAAGCTCTTGCTTCACCCGTTCCGGCTGAGCGCCCTCCTTGTCAACTTTATTGATAGCCACGACAATTGGCACTTTCGCCGCTTTCGCGTGGCTGATAGCTTCAATTGTCTGGGGTCGCACGCCGTCGTCCGCCGCCACCACCAAGATGGCAATGTCTGTCACCCGCGTACCGCGAGCCCGCATAGCTGTAAAGGCTTCGTGACCGGGCGTATCCAAAAATACCACCTGCTGGCTCTTGCCTTCGTGTACCACATCCACGTGGTAAGCACCGATGTGCTGGGTAATACCCCCAGCTTCTCCCTGAGCGACCTTGGTTTTGCGGATCGAGTCTAGCAAAGTAGTTTTGCCGTGATCCACGTGGCCCATAATCGTTACCACTGGCGGACGGCGCTGGAGGTATTCCAAATCTGCCTCATCGATCATCTCGATGATTTTGGTAGCTGGCTCTTCTATTTCTGGGGTTTCTACCTCTACGCCCATTTCTTCGGCTACCATTCTCACCGCTGGAATGTCCAGGGTTTCGGTAATGTTGACCGCAATACCTTTAGAGAACAGCCTCTTAATAATTTCGGTTTCGGGAACAGCCAAGGTAACTGCTAGTTCTTGAACGGTCATCGGTCTGCTCAGCAGCAGCTTTTCTGGACGTTCTACCTTAGCTTCGGCTGTTTTGCCCCGGTTGCCGCGTCCCCCGGAAGAACCAGAAGAGCTTTTATCGTGAGAAGGGCCCGGTCTCTTATTTTTGCCGCTGCTACCGGGTGCGCCCGGAGTTGGTGTTGACTTGGGTGCTGCTTGTGTCTTCGCCTTAGCTGGGCGGGCTAGAGACAGGCTGACGGTGACTGGTGCTGGCATATCCAAGCCATTTTCTAAGTCATCGTCATCCTCGTCTATGGGTTTGAGGCGACGATTTTTGGCCTTGGCTGCTTTGGCAGCTTTGGCAGCATCTGAGTTTTCGTCATCATCTTCTTCCCAAATGACCTGTGTCTTTTTGGCTGGCTTTGGCAGAGTCGGCTTGGGAAGGAGAAGAGTATCCAGCAACAACGACGTATCGTCTCCGTCATCGTCTGCGTCTTCTCCGGTGGCAGAAATGTCACCGCCCCGGCTACGCAACCCAGCGGCTGACGTTGCGGGGGCAAGGCTCCGGCGCGGGCCGCCCTGCTGCGGTCGATCGGCAAGTGCTGTTTTCACTGGCCCACCAGCACCTGGGCGAGGTCTTTGAGCGTCGCTACCGGATGGTGCAGGTCTGCTGGGGCGGCTCGGTTTCGCCGGCGCTTCCAGAGTTTCTCCCTGTTCTGATTGGTCTTGATCGGTTCTGGCCAGTTTCAGTACCGGCTTGTTTCCCAGAGTTTGTGGGTTGCGGCCAGCCTGCTCGGACGCCGCTCTGACTGGTGGCGACGTGAGTTTTGCCCCTGCTGGCGGCGCTGGAGGGGCGACCGGCGGGCGGGGGGTGCGTTCTGGAGCCTTTTCTGACGGCGGTTGAGGTGTCGCAGGTGCTTGAGCCTGGGAGCTTGTTTCCGGGGCGATCGCACCTACAGTTTCCGAGCTTGTTTCTGAAGCTGCCGCCGCTCCAGCGACATTTGGCTTCGAGAGTACAGGTCGATTGATATTTGGTTTAGCTGGAGGCTGGAGTTGTTGAGAGGCTGGCGATTTGGGAGGAGTGGCCACGGTGGCCCCAGGCTGGTTTTTTTGCTCCTCGTTGCCTGCGGGCTGGGACGAAGCACCAGCCGGCCGTACTTTTGGACTGCGTATTTCTAAAATTTGCTGCTTTTTTTGTTGGTCGTTAGGATGAGGGCCAGATTCTCTAGATGGCGCTGCTGCTCTTTCGGGGGGAGCTGGCTTGCCGGGGGTAGAGTGGCTGGCTACGTATTTTTCCGCCGTTTTGCGAATGCGCTCTGCTTCAGATTCTGTAATTGTGCTGCTGTGGCTCTTTACTGAAATATTGAGCCGCTCGCAAACTGCCAAGATGTCTTTATTATCCAAATTTAGTTCCCGTGATAATTCGTAAATTCTTACTTTGCCGTTGTTCATCCACTCTGCCCTCTTTTGTGCCAACCAGTTTTTACATTTTGATTTTTTGTTCTAATGACGACATCATTCGCTGTGATTGATTCAGTGTCAAGAATCGGGGTTTTGGTACTCGCTCAGCAATTTTATCTAAAAGATGCAATTCGCTGAAGTCTGCGGTTGGAGAATTCTCAAGTTTTTTTTGGGAAAGCGAGAACTGTCAAGTCTGAATTTTGGCAACTGCCACAAATCAATCTTTAAAGTTTGTCTTTCCACCTTGAGGATACCTCTGCTAGTACCCTACCCTTATCTAATCTGACACAAATCTTTCCAGACTGGTGGGCAGATCGGATCGGGGTTTTAGAGCTGGCGCTACCGGTAATTACTGGTAGGGCTGCCAAGAGGGTTTATACAGTCGAGGCCGAACTATTGTCGGTTTGGTGCCCGATCGATTCCGAGTCAGATGTACAGTCAGATGTGGCTAAACGCTGCCAAAGTGTTTGGTACAGTTCGTCAGACACAGGCGCTTTGAGCGATCGCCCAAGTCGATTTTTTTTCTGAGCTGCTTTGAGGCATTGGCTCGCCGGACAAAGGTAAGCGGAACGACCGAGGCCGCGATCTAATTGTACCTGATGAGAAGGATAGAGCCTGACTACTCGCCAAAAAGCTTCCTTAGGAGCTATTTTTCGACAACTTGTGCAACACCGGTAGTTCGGTTTCATTTCTAGTGATTCCGGGAGAGTTGAGAGAGTGGGAGAGGGGGGAATAGGGGAATTGTCCTCCTTGTCTCCCGTGCCAGAAACATAAAAGTGAATGTCACAGTGTTTAGACTGTGGCTGCGGTTTCGTCCGTGGCTGGCTCCTCTTGCTCAAATTCTGCCGTTTCCTCGTCGCCGTCGTAGCCGGATCCTTCCTCTTCGTCGTAGTCGTCGCCTGCTAGTTCTTCGAGCCTGCTTGCTTCTGCTGCCAGTTTGCTGTCTTCGGCGTCGCGATCGTACTTAGCAATATCTTTGATATCGATTTTCCAACCGGTCAGGCGGGCTGCGAGGCGGACGTTCTGACCTTCTTTACCAATGGCAAGACTCAGTTGGTCTTCCGCGACCAAAATGTGAGCGCGCCTCCCTTCTGGGGCAACCAAACGCACTTCATCTACTCTAGCTGGACTCAGAGCGTTAGCAATATAGGTTGCAGGATCTGGAGACCAGCGGATCACGTCTATTTTTTCGCCGCGCAATTCGTTGACTACTACCTGAATTCGCGATCCCCGCGCTCCGATGCAGGCTCCTACGGGGTCTACATCGCGATCGAGAGTATCTACTGCTATTTTAGTCCGAGGGCCGACGTGCCGGGAGGGCGGATTTGCCTCCCTAGCTACGGCGACAATCCTCACCACCCCATCTTCTATTTCTGGTACTTCGTTAGCAAACAGGTAAACCACCAAACCGGCGTCTGCTCTAGAAACAAGTAACTGCGGCCCTCTAGTAGAACCTTCGCCTACTTTTTTGAGATAAACCTTGAATGTAGCGTTCGCACGGTAATTGTCGTTAGGCAACTGTTCGCGTTTGGGGAGTTCGGCATCTACTTCCGGCTGACCGAAGCTGCTGGTAACTGCCAAAATTACCGACTGCCTCTCAAACCTGAGCACTCTTGCTTGAAGAACAGTTTCTTCTAAATCTTTAAACTCTTCTTGAATCATTTTGCGCTGTTGGTCGCGCAGTTTTTGAGCCAGGACTTGTTTGGTCTGGATGGCTG
Organism: Microcoleus sp. PH2017_34_RAT_O_A; assembly: GCF_020737885.1. Lineage (NCBI taxonomy): Bacteria > Bacillati > Cyanobacteriota > Cyanophyceae > Oscillatoriales > Microcoleaceae > Microcoleus > Microcoleus sp. PH2017_34_RAT_O_A. The sequence goes on from NZ_JAEQDD010000091.1 coordinate 18,537, forward strand.
CCATGCGACCAAATTCTTTTTGATCGGGTGTTACATCTACGAGTACGATGCTCCCAGGCTGAGCTTCTGTGGCTACTTCTTGTACTTCAGAAAGTGCTATTTCGTGATCGGGATTGACGACTTCTTCGACAATAGTTTTGTTAGCTAAAACGCGAAAACCTTCTTGTTCTGCGTCTAATTCTACATCAAAATTGTCGAAGTATTCTTCGCTGAAGTGGTCGAGTTTTTGGGTGCGGCGGTAGCGTTCGTATCCTTTAAGCAGGGCTTCTCGCAATGCTGCTTGGACGGCGTGTTTGGGTAAATTTCGCTCTTTGCTAATACCTTCGATCATTTCTTTGAGTCCGCGCAGGGGAACCATTGACATATAAAACACTCCTTTTTTTGATGTGACAATACGTAACTTGCGATCGGAAATAGATGATTGGTAATTGACAGTCGGTAATTGTTGAAAAAAGTGATAACTGATGATTGATGAGTTACAAAGATAGCATTAGGGTATCTGGGTGCTGCAACAATTTATTGGTTGTTCTACTTCAACCCTGCGGCTAAAGATGTGATTCTTAAAAATTAACTCGCAGCGAAGCATTTTTAGCTTCCTGCGAGGCAATCTCAAAACTCAAATCGGGCAGACACGGGGGTACGGCCCCTACAACTCAAAATTCAAAATTCCCCTTTTTTACTCCTTACCTTCGTCTAGTTCAACTTTGACAATCTGAGGGCGGGGAATTTTAACCTGTCGCCCTTTTAGATTGAGATAAACCGTTGTTTCATCCCTGCCCACAAGTAGTCCTTTCCACTCTTTGATTCGCGAGTCGGGTTCGGTGGCTGTGAGTGTGACGGGGAAACCTTTAAAAGTAATGAATTCTCGATCGCTGCTGAGCAATCGGGATATTCCGGGACTGGAAATCTCTAGCACGTAGGCGTCGGGGATGATGTCGGATGCCTCTAACTCGACTTCCAGGGCTGTACTCATCCGCTCGCAGTCGGCTAAACCGGTGTCTTGCTGGACGTTACGGATGTCTACCCGCAAGACGGGAGGATTTTGGTTGGTGTGAAACACTGCTCCCACTACTTCCAATCCCAGTGTTTCTGCAACGGGGGTAGCTAAGTCAATGATTTGTGGGATTAGGGGATGAGTCATATCGAATACTTAAACTAAAACTCCTGAACTCGGATACGGGCAAGGAAAAATCAGGTGTTGAAATTGCTTTGCTTTGAGCTGGTTTTGACCGCAAGATTTGAGGGTGCAAGCCCTCTTATTTGCCTAGTGAAGAAAAAGATGTCAGATTTTTCAAGCCCGAGGATGAGCTTGTGGGGTTGAAATTCTGCCTTATACATCAGAGCCTTCTACCTATGCCTGCCGGCAGGCTAACGCGCTCAGGATGACGCTGTTGCGTCACTGTCACCCTAGTCTTGAACTTGCAAGTATGATGCTCTAAGCCTTTTGTCTGCGACTAATGCAACAAAAAAAGTGGGCTTGACCCACTCCAAGGTAAAACAATTTCTTCCAAGAAGTTTGAGGGCGAGCTCTGATCGAAGTTCTCCTCAGTTCTCAGTTTAGCTCGATCGCCCGCCCGTTGACACTCGATGGGGCTAAAGTGGCTAAGATTCTGTAGAGACTTCGTTTCTATTTAAGCGGCAGACGGATTGTAAATGTACTGCCTTTGCCCAACTCGCTCTCAACTTGAATGCTGCCTTGATGAGCCACTACGATCGCACTCGCAATCGATAGCCCTAATCCTGCCCCTCCTGTGGCTCTAGAGCGATCGCTCTGGACTCGATAGAAACGATCGAAAATTCGCGTTTGTTCGGCTGGAGCGATACCAACACCCGTATCTTGAACTTGAATTAGGGCTTCCTTGTCAGTGCGATCGAGGATGGCAAAGATTAGTCCTCCTGGGGGAGTGTAGTGAATGGCGTTGGTAATTAAGTTCGTTACCATACGGTAAAGTTGGACTTCATCCCCAAGAATCATAGTGGCTTGTGAGGCACGAATTTCTAACTTCAAATGTACATCAGCTATCATTGCCAAACCTGCAAGTTCCTCTACTAAATCGCCGATCAGATCGTTGAGAGAGCAAGGCTGCAATTGAGTCGAAATCTGTTGTTGTTCAATGCGACAAATGAACAGTAAATCTTTGACTAACCTGGAGAGACGGATGTTTTGTCGTTCGATAATATCCAGGTTTTGATTAACCTCTGGTAAGTCTTCAGCAAGACGAGTATCCTCAACTGTACTCTGGATCACAGCGAGAGGCGTTCGCAATTCATGAGCAGCATCGGAGGTGAATTGTTGCATCTGGCGATAGGACTGATAAATTGGTTGCATCGCTACTCCCGCTAACCACCAACTCGCTCCTCCCACTAACAGCATCGCAAAAGGTAAGCCTAAAAACAGGAACAGTCGCAAAGTGTTAAGATAAGCATCCCATTCTTTGAGCGATCGCCCAATTTGCAGATAACCCCAAGGCAAACCGCTGTTGGTTCTCAGTAATAGAGAAATTTGATAAAAGCGATCGCCCTTAGAACAATTCAGAACCTGCCAAAACTCCTTTGGCGCAAAACGTTTTAATACATTTGGCTGCTCTCCACTCGTCGCCAAAACACGTCCAGATTCGTTTAAAAAGCGGAGATAATAGCCCTCCTGCTGAAACACTCTAGCAGTATGTCGCGCGCCGTCATTGCTTGAAAAATAACAGTTTTCATTCGATAAACACAAACCGGGCAAAATAGTTTTCAAGCTGGATGAAATCTGTCCCGGTTGTTGTAATTCAGGTTCGATACTGTCATGCAGCGTTCCGGCTAAGTCCTGTAGTTTTTGCTGGAGGATATATCGCTGGGTGTGAAACAAAACCTGATATGCTGCAACACCGCAGATACCTAACAACAGACCTATCACGATCGCATACCAACCTGCGAGTTGCCAGCGCGTGCGGTTAAATAGCTTGTTCGAGTGCATATTATAGCAGTTGACAGTTGACAGTTGACAGTTGACAGTTGACAGTTGACAGTTGACAGTTGACAGTTGACAGTTGATGGGAATCAAACCTTGTTAGAGTTGATGCCTCCATCATTCACAACTCAATATCTGGCTTTTTTCAATTCAGAAAAACTGAAAAATATCTTGGCTGAGATGGTATTTTCAGTGCAAAACCTCTGAGCGAAAGGTTGTTAGCAATCACCATTGTTATGGTGTTCTACTGATGTTTTTATGCTGATTGTTATATAATTCGGGTTTCCGAATAGCTGTTAAGTAAGTCCACCTAATTAAACATAAGATCTCGATGGCTAGAAAACTTGCTCTATAAGCATTCTTCCTTCTTCCTTCTTCCTTCTTCCTTCTTCCTTCTACTTAACTACCAATAGTGAACGGAAATATTGCCTCCCAGAGGTGAGGGGTGACGCCCTCGGTGAATTCGCCAACAGTTTCTTTCAACCGCTAGCGTCATAACTTGTTCAAGCGATAACCGAATCCATGAACCGTTTCAATCATCCCATCACAGCCATAATCTGCCAGCTTGCGACGCAACAGACGAATTCTGGCAGCAACTACATTGCTCATCGGGTCAGCATCCACGTCCCACAAACGATTCAAAAGTCGATCGCGCGTGAGGATTTGATTCGGGTGCTGCATGAAATATTCCAGTAACCGAAACTCATTAGCCGTCAGAGGAATCACCGTTTGTTGTTCCCCATCATCGGTAGTGGAGATGGTTGATTTAGTATAATTAAGCCGCAATCGCCCCGCCTCAAGTTGGTCAGAATTAAAATGGGGCGACTGTTCCGGCGACAAACTCCGTCCCCGTCGCTGGAGTGCCCGCAACCGGGCTAACAACTCCGCTTTAACGAACGGTTTCATCAGATAGTCATCAGCCCCAGCATCTAGCCCAGCCACCATATCCTCCGTGCGATCTTTTGCCGTCAACATCAAAACTGGTAAAGGATTATTCTGCCGGCGCAAACGTTGGCACAGTTCGACGCCAGAAATTCCCGGTAGCAACCAGTCAAAAATGGCGATCGTGTACTCTGTCCATTGGTCTTCCAGATAGTTCCAAGCAGTTGTGCCATCCTGCACCCAATCCACCAGGTACTTTTCGCGGCTCAAGGTGCGTTGTACGATCGCACCTAAATCGGGTTCGTCTTCCGCCAGCAGAATTCTCATTTTATCGCTATCTCGTCCAATACTTTTTTACTAACAAACATATACGAATTCTCGAAATTTATCCAACATTTTGGATCGGAATGTTTTTACCGCAGAGGGCGCAGAGGACACAGAGAGAATAGGGAGATGAATACAGGACGATGCTACCGGATTTGATATCATATTGTTTCCGGTTGCATCGGTATTGTTTAAATAGTTAACTGAGTTAACAGTCAACTGTTAACTGTTAACTGTTAACTGTTATTAGCCTACTTCTTTCGTTGCTGTCTGCTCAATACCATAGTTTCTCAACTCGGTTGTTTCCATCATCCGTTTAGGGATCAGAAACTTGCCAAATCGAGCATACAATGCAGGTAGAACCAGTAGAGTGAGAGCGGTTGAGGTAAAGAGTCCGCCGAGGACGACGATCGCCAATGGTTGCAACAATTCCTTACCGGCGCCACCGCTTAAAACCAAGGGAATCATCCCCAATGCCGAGGTGAGTGCTGTCATCAGAATCGCCAGCAACCGTTCCATCGAACCTTCTACAATTACTTCCGAAAGTGGCATTCCTTCGGCAAGTTTGGTGTTGTAGTTGTCTACGAGTAGCAATCCATTGCGCGTCGCCACACCAAACAAGGTCACAAAGCCCACCATTGACGGAACAGAGAGAACGCCGCCCGTTAGCAGCACTGAAATGACACCGCCAACCAGTGCCAATGGTAAATTGACCATCACCATCAGCATCGCAGGAACGGATTTTACGGTGAAGTACATCAATACCGCGATCGCCACCACCGCTAATATTCCGAAAATTAGGAAGTTTTGAGCAGCCCGTTGTTCCGACTCATACTGTCCGCCGTACTGAATATAGTAGCCTTGGGGCAGTTGCACCCCTTGCTTGACTTTGGCGCGAATGTCACCGACAACCGAACCCACATCCCGTCCCTGTACGTTGGCTGACACCACAATTAAACGAGAGACGTTTTCCCGGTTAATCGTGTTCGGCCCCTTGCCAAAGTCAACCTTTGCCACTTCCGAAAGCGGGATGATTTGACCAGTTGGGGTATTAACTTGGAGGTTACGAATCGTGTTGAGATTGCGACGGGCAGATTCATTGACCCAAACCAGCACATCGACCAACTGTTGACCATCGGGCACTTGACCAACCACTCGACCATTCAGGGCTGTTTCGGTGAAATCTGACAATTGGGCGATCATCAATCCATAGCGGGCGGCTGCATCTCGGTTAAATTGAATTTGTACTTGACGGATCGGAATTTGGGGCTCAAGCTGAAGGTCTACCAATCCCTTCACGTCCTTCATTGTCGTTTCGATTTGTTCTCCAATGCGACGGAGTTCTTGTAAGTCGTTGCCAAATACTTTAATCGCGATCGCACTTCTCACCCCCGACAACACTTCATCCATCCGGTGACTGATAAATCCGCCGACATTGCCGGCAACTCCCGGAAACTGACCCAATACTTCCCGCAAAGCTTGAATCGCCGCAGGACGGTTTTTCATCGCCTCTTCACTTAGTTCCACGTCCAAGTGTGCCAAGTTCACCGATGCCGCATCTGGGTCGCCTGGAGCACGGCCCGATCGCAGTTGTACAGATTCAAACCTTGGGTCATCCTTCAGCGCAGTTTGAATCGCTAACCCGACGCGATTGGTTGCTTCCAATGAAGAACCGGGATAAAGGGCGATCGCATTCATAAGCGATCGTTCCTGGAACGTTGGCAGAAAATCTCGTCCTAATGTCGGCACAATCAGCATCGACGCTACCATTGATACTGTAGCCAATCCCAAAATCAAGGTAGAGCGACGCATCGCCCACTGTAGCAACGGATGGTAAACTCGCTTGGAAAACAGTGCTAGGAAGGGTTCTGTCGTCTGCATCCGTCTGTGGGGCAACAGAATGGCACACAGTGCAGGCGAAACAATCAGCGATTCCAGGCTGGAGATGACTACTACCACCAAGTAGGCAATGCCCATTGGGGTGAAGATGCGCCCTTCCACGCCAGAAAGTGTGAAAATCGGTGAAAAGACGATAATCCCAATTAACGTGGCTCCAATCAGCGACTCCCGCACCTCCTGAGAACCCTCAAAAATCACATCCATTGGTGGTTTGGGATTTGGCGAGAGGCGATTTTCCCGCAAGCGACGGTAGGTATTTTCGCAGTAGACGATCGCATCATCCACTGCTGTCCCGATCGCCACTACCAATCCGCCAAGGGTCATAGTGTTGAGTTCCAGCCCGATCCAGGAACACACCAAAAGTGAGAACAGTAGCGTCAGAAAGAAATCGAACAAACAGACGGAGAGAGTGCGCCAGTTCATCAGAAACGGAATCAGGATGGCTGCGACAATCAAACTGCCTTCGATCAAAGCCGATCGCACATTACCAACCGATGCGTCAATGTAGGCATCTTGCCGGAAAGTGACGTTTGCCTTCACATCCTTGGGTAAACCCGGTTTAATTTCCTCCATCGCCTCGATGATGGCTTTGGTGACGGTGGGACTATCTACCAACGGTTGCTTGTTCACCATCACCACCACAGCGCGTTGACGATTCCAACTGGCATCGCCTCGCGCTAGTGCAGCTCCAATCTTCACCTCTGCCACATCCCGCAGTAGAATGGTTTTCCCTTCCTGCACCTTGACGACTGCTTTTTGCAAATCTGCGATCGTCTGGATTTGTCCCTCGCCTCGAATCACCAATTCGCGATCGGGGTCAATCAACAATCCACCGGCGGTTTTAGCATTTGCTTCGTTTGCCGCCTTGACGACTTCCTGAAGAGAAACCTTCAACGCCTTAAGTTTTTCTGGATTAGCAATGACTTGAAACTGCTGCACGTCTCCGCCGTAGACTAGCACTTGCGATACGCCCGGAACTGCTAGCAAGCGATTGTTGATTTTGCCATCCACCAAACGTCGCACTTCCATGATTGATGTAGTGTCAGACGTGAACGCATACTGAATCACCGTCCCGATGGGGGGAGCTAAGGGCGATATCTGCGGTGTACCGATCCCTTCGGGTAATCGGTCTTGCGCGTCCTGCAATCGCTCTGCCACGAGTTGACGAGCTTGATAGGGGTCGGTGCCCCATTTAAACACCACCCGCAATACAGAAATTCCTACGGCTGACGATGTACGGACGACTTCAACTCCTGGCGTGCCGTTGACTGCACTTTCTAGTGGTAACGTCACCAAGGATTCTACTGCTTCCGGTGCAAGACCGGGGGCTTCGGTTTGTACTTCTACTTGAGGTGGCGCAAAGTTGGGCAATACGTCGAGGGGCATTCGACTTACTGTATACAGGCTCCAGATGGTCAGGGCGATCGCCCCGAACACCACTAACCATCGTTGAGCAATAGACCATTTGGGGATGACGTTTAACATAAAAATGAAATTTGGATAGCGTTAGGCAAGCTTTTAGGAGACGGAGTAAAGAGTTTTACTCCGTCGCGATCGACAACAACCAAAAATCTTGGTTTTTGAATCTCTACTTGCCCTGACCTTTTAAGGCAAAAACTGCGAATCCACCCACCAGTAAAACTCCTGCGCCTCCCACCCAAATCAAAGGTGACGATCCTTGAGCAGGCTGCGCTTCTACTTGCGATGTAGCTGGTGATGCCTGCGATGTAGCAGCGGGTGATGCCTGCGATGTAGCGGGTGATGCCTGCGCTTCTGCTTGCGGTTTACCTCGCAATGCCTCGGAGTACAAAAGCGTTGCCCCCTGCGTTACAATCTGATTTCCCGAAACTAGATTGCCTTCTTTAATTTCCACCACATCTCCAGAGTCGCTACCAATCTGAACTGAGATCGGTTTGTAGGTTGTTCCTTCCTGGATGTAGACGAGCTTTTGCCCGTTGGCATCAATCAAACTGGTGCTGGGAACTTTGAGAATACCTCCATCGGTTGTAGGGGGGATTGCCTCTGTCTTAATTCCCAATGCTGTTGCTTTACTGGCATCAACTTCGATCGGCTGCATAATCTTAGCCGCATCGCCACCTGCAAACTCGCTGTTATGCCCAACGTGGGCTAGCACCGGAGCCGAAGCCGTACACAACATTAATCCCAAAACAAAACTAGACCCGTAGCGGGCGATCGATAACGAACTTGAATTTAAAGATTTCGATAGCATGGAAATTTCCTCCTTATATTTAGCAAACTGATGTGATGAAAATAGCCACTCCTCTGAATGGTCATCTATTCCTTACTTCAGAGTTGTGAACCTTCTCCAGGTAGAATGTCAGGCCCAAATAAAAATTTGATGAAAATTTGAGGCGAAGTCTCAGAATTTACGGTTCGCTTCTGAAGTTATGGAGAAACCTAATGAAAATTTTCAAGTCCGGGAACTGGAAACGCATAGCCTTATGGATTCTGGCAGCCACCACTCTAATTCTTCTGGGAGATGATCCTTGGGAAGTCTTCCCTTTTGTTCAACACAGACGGATGTACTGTTCCCATGATGCAGTCAAGTCTCCCTATTGCAATTTTTCACTCCTTCGCACCCATTTTGATGACATTAGTCCAGATGGGCAGACCCTAGTTAGGGCTTGCTGAAAAAGTGTACGTAGTGGAAAAACGAGGCTACACAGCTTAAAAAATAGTAGGTTTATTGCTTGCATTCCCAAATTGAGCCAGAAACTAACAACTTTCATTGCAAGGGTTTTGAGCCTCTATAATCCTATAACTTGCACTTTTTCAAGCAAAAAAAGCTTAAACCCCTTATCTGGCAAACTTTCTACTTTTATTCAGCAAGCCCTAGTTAGTATCAAAAAAACAGGAAAAAGATCTTTCGATCTGCAAATAAGCTGTTACGCATTTAAAATGGTATTGTAGGGTGCGTCAGTTTTCAGGCGTTTCCCATGTATAGTCAGTGTTCACGAGTGACGCACCCGGATCGGGATAGTTAGTGGTTTAAATGCGTAACAGCTTATCGGATTTAAAAACAGGAAAAATCAAGGCAAAAAAAGCTTTTCTCGTGAGATATTTAGACCATTTAGTATAACCCTCAGTCGTGATTTTATAATTGGTAGTACGCCGAAGGGACTGACAGTATGGAATCTACAAACAGCCGAGCTAGAAGCAGTTTTGGATCCAGAGCCAGAGCAAATGAGTCGTTTAGTCGTCAGTCCTGATGGCAAACTATTAGCCGAAATTACAAACGATTCGATAATTAAAGTGTTGCAGCGTTTGTAAAATTGAAATTTCAACCTAACGCGGAGCTATCTGTTGCAGTTGTTTGGCTTGTTCGAGGATTTTCTCGAAGTCTTCTTCGCTCAACCGCTGAATGTAGTTGATTTTAAACTCTTCTAAGAAGTCGCACAGCAATAGTTGTATTTCTTGCCAAGTTTGCTGCTGTTGGAGTTCGCTTCCTAAAGCTTGTGCGAAATGTTGGACGAGCTGGTTTGAGAGTTGGATGCCTTGAGGATCTTCGCTAGCGATTTTGAAGGCTTCGTAGGCATTTTGCGGGCCGAGGGTGGCTAATTTTGACAGTTCTGCAACTAATTGTGAAGCTAGCTGTGCGGGAAGGTTTCCGAGTCCGGGTACTTGCTGGAAGCCTTGATAAATTGGGGATTGTTTGAGAAATATTTCTATATTGTACCGGAGTAGATCTTCTAAATCTGGCTGGAGTTGAGGCAGGACTTTGTAAACGGTTACTTGGACTAAACGGCTGGCGATTGCTTCTATTTCGTTGATATTATTAATGTCTAAATATCGCTGTTTTTGAGTTTGGAAAAGTTGTTTTGCTAGTTCGCCACTGGTAATTGATTGTTGCATCTGATTGATGAGCTGAATTACTACTACTTCTGTCAATTCTTGCGCGAAGTTGGCGACAAAACCTCGGCTGATTTGGGCGCGTATGGGTTGGAGATCGGGCATTTTGGCTTGGTGGATGCGAATGGTGACGGGTAATACTCGCAACAGGCGCCAGAAGGGGAGGAACAAAAAGATGTCGTACCACCGCCAGAGCATGGCTTGCCGCCAACTGACACTGCGGTGGCGGCGGCTGATGAAGTAGGTGCGGGCTAGAAATTCGATCGCAAATATGGCAATAAATGGCAGGTCGATTTGCCAGAAGTTGTCTGTAAATTCCCCATTTTCTCCGATCGTGCGGTAATAGTTGGTGGCGATTAACGGCTTGATTTTGGCGTCAAACCAAGTGATTTCTTGTTGCCAGCCTTGTTTGTTTAAATACTCTTGGCTCCAGAATGTTTTGAATGATTGTTTTGCTGATTGCTGCGGATTCGGCGTGCGATCGCGCATCCGGTCTTTAATTTTTTCTAAGGACCCACTTTTTGATGCTACTCGAAACGGATCTTCGTCGATCATGTTCGCGCTCAGAGTGTTTATTTCCTGCAATTTGGCTGCTACTTGAGGAGATGGCAAGCCTGTTTGCACTACTTGTTTTTTTAATTCTTCTAAGGTTTCTAGATATTTCTGGGTGTCTCGGTGGGGTTGAATTCCTTTGAATGGGTCGTATATTTGGGTGAGAACCGGTAGTTGCCGGAAGTAGAAATTTCGGGCGGGAACATAAGTTATATCAAATAATACTAGGCTTAAATTTCCTAGTGCGACCAGTGCAATGAACCGCTCGAACCAGGGTACTTTGGGTGATTCTTTACGGGAGTTTTCAGTTAGAGATGGCTGTAGTTTTGGTGTCACTGGCATTTCCTAAATAAGTAGACGGAGCGAAATAACTGTAACTGGTAATAGCTGGAAAAAAGGAAACAGCTTAAACTGGCTAACTGTCGGGTTGCGATCGGATTGCGATCGAGTAAGCTAGTATTTATTTGAACCAGGGGAAATTTAGGTAGTTTGGGATTGTTGATTTTGCCGGGTTGAGTAAAATTTTATACTTGTAAAATATTAAGGTCGATCGAACTTGACGGTAGCAGCAGCTCCCGTTAGTCTGCTTCTCTCTGGCAATAAAATTATATCTCAGGCAGAATCCTAAGTTTTTTTTCGGCGTTGCAGAGCTAACTGGTCTGGTAATAAATTACTATTTTTGTTTAATCTGCTGGCTGTTTGACCGCGAAATCAAATCTCTTGCACCGATCGCAGTTTAAGGTTAGATTTGGACTTCGAGTTTGAGGTCAAACCCTCAAGAGAGGTATACTTGCTCAGGGGCAGTCTGGCGAGAGCGCTTCCGAGCAAGTGCGAGGGTGGCTGCAACCTCCGTAAGGTTCGGGTTCTCGCCTCCACAAAAACCAGCTAGCGATCGGACTCTTGAATAAAATGACACCCTGAGTATAATTTTGTTCGCATTTTTTTAATATATGACATACTGCCTTAATCTCGATTGCCCAAAAGACAAGCGTCAGAACCCACCAGGCACAAAGTATTGTCTTAATTGTGGTTCCAAGCTGTTGCTAAAAGACCTTTATGCAGCAACCGAACCGCTGCGCGATGGAGGATTTGGCAGGACTTTTCGAGCTGTCAATCATGGAAAATTTGAGGAACTTTGCGTTATCAAACAGTTGTCGCCGCCGCAGGAATTTCAGCGGAAGCCGGCTCATTTTAAAAAGTATGTCCGACTGTTTGAACAAGAGGCAAGGCGGCTTTACGAACTGAAGCACCCACAAATTCCTCAGCTAATTTCTTATTTTGAGGAAGATGGGCGTTTGTATTTGGTGCAGGAGTTTATTGATGGGAATAATTTAAAGGATGAGTTAGAAAAGTACGGTGCTTATAGCGAACTTAAAACTAGGGAACTGCTATTAGATTTGTTGCCTTTGCTGAATTTTGTTCACGAGCGCAATGTGATTCACCGAGATATTAAGCCTGAGAATGTGATCCGCCGCAATCGCGATCGCAAGTTGGTGCTGATAGATTTTGGGGTTTCCAAACAGGTAGTAACTGATGCTCCAACCAAAACGGGCACTAAGTTGGGAACTCCGGGTTATGCGGCGCTAGAACAGCGGCACGGTAGGGCTGTTCCTGCTAGTGACCTTTATAGTTTGGGGGTGACTTGCATTCGCTTGCTGACTTCTGTGATGCCTTATTTGGATATCTACGGGGACATTCACGATGACCTTTACGACCCGCTCGAAGGTCGCTGGCTTTGGAGGGAGGCTTTGCCGAAAGGAACAAAAATTAGCCAGGATCTAGGTCAGATTTTGGATAAGTTGATTCAGGAATATGTCAAAGACCGCTACAAGTCTTCTCTGGAAGTTTTTGAGATTTTAAAACCTGCTGCTGTTGTTGTTCCACCAGATTCTAAGTTGCAGCAGGCAACTGTTCTTAGTCCTTCTTTGCCGACTCAACCTGTAACTAAAAATCCGATTGTTTCTGTGAATTTAGAGTCGGAAAAAGGGATTGATTATTCTCAGTTGGAAAGGCTGCTGGCTGCTAAAAATTGGCGTGGTGCTGATGAGGAAACTTCTGTGAAAATGCTGGAAGTGATGCAGCAAGTTTCGAGGGGTTATTTGAGTGAGGAAGATATTAGGAAGTTTCCCGCTAAGGATTTGCAGACGATTGACCAACTTTGGGTGCGACACAGCCACCGGAGGTTCGGTTTTTCTGTACAAAAGGGTTTTTGGGTCAAGTCGGGGGGAAAGGCTGGTGTTTATGATGCTGATGTTTGGGAGAAGTTTGGCGATCGAGTGGGCTGGCGAGTTAACGGTCAGTGGGTATACTATTCTGAACTGAATTTTACTTCTAAGGCAATGCCGGGACATTTGCCGGGAGGGACTGTTTTTGGGTGGGAAGGTGGGGTTTTGTGTGGTGTTTTGGGCTTGGGTGGGATCTGGTTTCTGCTGTCGCGGCGAGATTTGTAGGAAGAGGGAAGTTCGGCAACGGATGCTGTAATGGATGTAACGGATGGAAGTCGGAAGAGGGAAGTTCGGCAACGGATTCGCTCGACGGATGTAACGGATGTAACGGATGTAAAGGATTTAGAGGCCTCCACAAAAAGAATGATCCAATAGCTATGTGGGTTTAGCGAAAATTTCCACAAACCATTTGTGAAGATTGGGCAGACGATTTATCTGG
>NZ_JAEQDD010000092.1:0-36212 GCF_020737885.1 Microcoleus sp. PH2017_34_RAT_O_A
AAGATAATTTGATGATTTTTAATTCTTGAAACCGTCGCATCTACGTGTCCTTTCCTAAGCTGAGATGGTTTGATATATGGTGAATCCCAAAAATCGTAAGTAGCCTTAGTTTCTGCCCATGTACCACTAGCTTCAGGTACACTGGATGTTGGTTTATCACTCAAGTTAGAAACAATTTTCATGAATCTATTTGTTCTTCTTGCATCTCCCAATTGAGTCTTTTCTAATTCTTCCCTTACCCATTGATCGATCATTTTAATCTCATTCCTGGGCGATCGCCCGATCGTTTAACAGCACAGATGTTGATTTTTGTCAAATTTATTGTTAAGAAAGATGTTTATAAAGCATAGCTTATTAAGGGGGATTTAGGGGGATCGAGATATGTGCAACTTCACATTAAATTGGTATTACTGGGTATCGTTTTTGTTATTTTCTTAAGTATTTTTACTGGCATTATTCGATAATTACTAGATTATAATAGTTAGATCAAAAATAATAAAAAAATAACTATCGTTATGATAGAACTAACTGGCTATCAAATTATCGATCGCATTTACTCAGGCACTCGCACCGTAGTTTATCGAGGTTTCCGCACAGACGACAAACAGCCCGTTGCCATCAAAGTCTTGCATAGCGAGTATCCCAGCTTCAGCGAACTCGTCCAATTTCGCAATCAGTACACGATCGCCAAAAACCTCAACTTGCCCGGAATCATCCAAACCTACAGCTTGGAACCCTACCGCAACGGCTATGCGCTGATTGTCGAAGACTTCGGGGGAATTTCTCTAAAAGAGTGGACTGGAAAAGGCAAAACAGTAAAATCTCTCGTTGAGTTTTTCCAAATAGCGATCGCCCTAAGCAATACATTAGATATACTTGGGAACCACTGCATCATTCACAAAGATATTAAACCAGCTAATATTCTGATTAATCCGCAAACCAAGCAAATCAAACTAATCGACTTCTCCATCGCTTCTTTACTGCCACGAGAAACGCAAGAAATTTATTATAATCCCAACGTTTTAGAAGGAACCATCGCCTATATTTCTCCCGAACAAACAGGACGAATGAACCGAGGCGTTGACTACCGAACCGACTTTTATTCCCTCGGAGTTACTTTTTACGAACTGCTGACAGGAAATTTGCCGTTTCAATCCCAAGATCCGATGGAGTTAGTTCACTATCATATTGCCAAACAACCGCCATCTCTTCGACAAGAAACAAATCCACAATCAACAATTAAAAGTGTAGATATTCCGCAGGCAATTGCTAATATTGTCATGAAGTTGATGGCGAAAAATGCAGAAGAACGCTATCAAAGTGCATTAGGATTAAAACACGATCTAGAAACTTGTTTTGCTCAACTTCAAGCAACTGGTAAAATTGAGCATTTTGAATTGGGACAACGAGATATTTGCGATCGCTTCCTGATTCCTGAAAAACTCTACGGCAGGGAAATCGAAGTTCAAAAACTATTAGCAGCATTCGATCGAGTAGCGACTCCCCTGTCATCCACCCTTAGCAACGGTAGACAAAGGGGGGGTGAATTGATCCTGGTTTCTGGATTTTCTGGCATTGGCAAAACGGCTGTTGTGAATGAAGTTCACAAACCCATTGTCCGGCAACGGGGTTATTTTATTAAAGGGAAATTTGACCAGTTTAATCGCAATATTCCCTTTTCTGCCTTTGTGCAAGCCTTCCGCGATCTGATGGGGCAACTGCTTTCCGAGTCGGACACCCAACTACAAACCTGGAAAACACAGATTCTAGAAGCGGTTGGCGAAAATGGCCAGGTAATTGTTGAAGTAATTCCTGAACTGGAACGAATTATCGGCACACAATCTGTTGCCACTAAACTGTCGGGAACAGCCGCCCAAAATCGATTCAATTCATTGTTTGAAAAGTTTCTTCAAGTCTTCACAAAACCAGAACATCCCTTAGTTATCTTTTTGGATGATTTGCAGTGGGCAGATTCCGCTTCACTGAATTTGATGCAACTGTTAATGGCATCGGAAACAGGCTATTTGCTGCTGATTGGAGCATACCGCGACAATGAAGTTTCCGGAGCCCATCCGTTAATGCTGACCTTGGATTCAGTGAGCAAAACTGAGGCAATTGTGAGTACGATCGCCCTAAAGCCATTAAGCCAATCTAGTTTGAATCA
Organism: Microcoleus sp. PH2017_34_RAT_O_A; assembly: GCF_020737885.1. Taxonomy (NCBI): domain Bacteria; kingdom Bacillati; phylum Cyanobacteriota; class Cyanophyceae; order Oscillatoriales; family Microcoleaceae; genus Microcoleus; species Microcoleus sp. PH2017_34_RAT_O_A. The sequence continues at coordinate 2,165 of NZ_JAEQDD010000092.1, forward strand.
ATTAGTTGCAGATACGCTCAACTGTGATACGGCGTTAGCGCAACCGTTGACGGCATTGATTGCACAAAAAACCCAAGGAAATCCATTTTTTGCCACTCAGTTTCTCAAGGCACTCCATCAGGATGAGTTGATTAAGTTTGACAGCCAAGTCGGACATTGGGAATGCGATATTGTCCGGGTGCGGGAGGCGGCACTCACGGATGATGTGGTGGAGTTTATGGCATTGCAGTTGCAGAAACTGCCACTGGAAACACAAGCGGTGTTGAAACTGGCTGCTTGTATTGGCAACGAATTCGATTTGAAGACGCTGGCGATCGCATTTGAGCAATCTGAGACGGAAACGTCAACAACATTGTGGCAAGCTTTGCAAGAAGGCTTGATTCTACCTCAAAGTGAAGTTTACAAGTTTTATATCCAACGAGAAACCCAGGATTTAGTCGAAAATTCACAGATTGCACTCTACAGATTTCTCCACGATCGCATCCAACAAGCTGCCTATTCTCTCATTCCTGAGTATCAAAAATCCCAAATTCACCTCAAAATTGGCAGATTACTGTTAGCTAAAAGTTTATCTGCAAACAGGGCAAAGCAAGTATTTTTGTTAGTGAATCAACTGAATTTGGGAAGAGCATTAATTAACCAATTATCGGAACAATTACTGTTGGCTCAACTGAATCTAGAAGCAGGTGACAAAGCGATCGCCTCTACTGCTTACGAAGCTGCCGTAGATTATTGTCGCACCGGCATCGAATTGTTGCCACCCGACTGCTGGGATCGACAGGATACCTTGACTCGCAAGCTGCATCAAGGCCTTGCCCAAGCCGCCTGTCTGTGCAGTCAATTCGAGTTGATGGATCGGTGCATTGACACTGCACTCCAACACAGCCCTGATTTCTTAACAGCCCTACCGATGCAGGACATTCGCCTACAGGGCTTGAAACTTCAAAGTCGCTTTTCCGAAGCAATTGCTCTCGGGCGATCGCTCTTAGAGACATTAGGCATCACCTTTCCGTCCCAGCCCCAGCCCCAGGATATCATCATGGGCTTGCAGGAAGTACAAGCTAAACTTGCCGATCGCTCGATCGAGGACTTATTAGAATCTCCAGCGATTGACGATCCCTACAAACTGGCAGCCAGCTATCTATTACTGAGAATTTCTCCCGCCGCCTTTTTAGGCGATCCGATGTTGTTCCCCCTGCTAGTATTAGCACAAACCAAACTTGGATTAGACAATGGTCATGCTGCTCCTCATACTCATGGTTATGCAAACTACGCGATGTTAGTGGGTGGAATGTTAGGAGATAAAACCGCTGCCTATGAATTTGGACAATTAGCACTCCAACTTATCGATCGATACGAAGCCCGCGAACTGGCGGCCATGACCACATTCTTAGTCAATCTTTTTACTCAACATTGGCATTTTTCAGCACATCAGATTGTAGAAAAATTGCAACAAACTTACACCCTGGCTATAGAAACTGGTGATTATGAACACGCCACTTATAGTGCTTTTAACTACTGTAATCTGGCTTATTTAGCTGGAAACAATTTAGCAACAGTCCATGTTGAAATGGAAAAGTATAGCCAGTGGATGGGGCAAATCGGAGAAGCTGGCATTGGTTTCGCCATCCATCAAGCTAATCACCAGGGTATCTTGAGCTTAGAAGGGAAAATTCCTGCACCCAGTTTCCCGAGCGATTGGGAACAGATGAATCCGGGAATTCCTGTCTTTATTTATTACATTCACAATCAGCTCGTTTATAGCTATCTTTTTGGTGATTATCACACCGCTCAACGCATTGCTTCCCTACTAGATCGCTGCGATCCGATTACGCGGACTCAGCTTGTTGCTATTGTCACCGAATTTTATGCGGTGCTAGCAGATTTGGCTCTTGAACCCAGCACGCAGCCAGCAGAAAAATCTGCATTGGGCGATCGCATTCAGAGCAAACTCACACAGCTTGAACAAAGGGCTAGCCAAGCTCCGATGAACTTCCAACATAAATACGATCTGGTGGCAGCGGAGTATCGGCGAGTGCTGGGTGAAAGAATAGAAGCGATCGATCTATACGATCTTGCCATTTCTGGCGCTAAAGCCAACAAATACATTCAAGAAGAAGCCCTCGCCAACGAACTTGCAGCCAAATTCTATCTAGATTGGGGCAAAGAAAAAGTCGCCTCCGGCTATATGCAAGAAGCTTACTACTGCTATGCCCGTTGGGGAGCCAAAGCCAAAACCGATGACTTAGAAAATCGTTATCCCAATTTACTGCGCCCCATTCTCTATGCAGGTACCGAATCTCTAACTATCTTGGAAACACTGACAACAATTACTGCTCTTGCGCCTCATTCCTCTATTAACACCTCTACCAATCCTACCCAGTCTTCAAGCACGAGCATTAACACCGCTCTGGATTTTGCCACGCTCCTCAAAGCCTTTCAAAGCCTCTCTGAAACCATTCAACTGGAGCAGCTCCTGCATCAACTCAGCCAAATCATTTTACAAAACTCTGGGGCTGAACGCTTCGTGATGATAGTGCCCAATGAAGCTGGGGAATGGTATGTCCAAGTCATCGCAACTCTCGATGAAATCGATATTAGCGCTGCTCCCCTGGAGGGGCATGAGGCTCTGCCGATAAAACTGATTCAGTATGTCAAAAACACGCAGGAAGTGGTTGTCATCGACAATCTCAAGACTGATTTGCCAGTGATTGACGAGTATTTACTCCAGCGACAGCCCAAGAGCATTTTGTGTCTGCCTGTTTTGCATCAAAGTCAATTACGTGGCATTGTATATTTGAAGAATAAAAGAACCAGTGGTGCGTTTACGCGCGATCGCATCCTGACTCTTAACTTTCTCTGCACTCAAGCCGCTATTTCCATCGAAAATGCCAAGCTATATCAGCGAGAAAAAGAGAAATCCGATAAATTAGCTCAACAAGAAAAACAGTATCGCAGCATTTTTGAATCAGTCACAGATGGACTCTCAATTGTCGATCTAGAGACAGGTATCACAATTGCGATCAACCCAACTGTATGTAAAATATTTGGCTATTCTGAGGCAGAGTTTCTGGCTTTATCTCCGCCAGATTTTGTGATAGCTGAAGAACTTTCCATATTTGCCAAATTTATTGAGACTGTCCGAGGCGGGCAGATTTTTAATCATCGTGGGCGATGTATCCGCAAAGATGGCACAATTTTTGACATTGAGATTAAAGCAACTTCCTGTGACTACAACGGCAAGCGTCATGCGCTAGTAATTTTCCGAGATATTAGCGATCGCAAACACGCTGAAGCTGCCCTGGCTGAGAGTGAGGCTAAATTCCGAAGATTGGTGGAAGGGGCAAATGACATGATTTGGTCTGCCCAGGCAGATGGCATCTTTACCTACCTTTCTCCCCAATTTGAGACGATGTTTGGATTCCCCCCGTCTGATTGGGTTGGAAAATCCTTAACATATTTAATTCATCCCGATGACTTAGAAATGGCGCTGGCACCGGCTAAAGTTGCGCTTGAGCAAGGCACGAACCAGCAAGATATAGAATTTCGTCACCTATGCCAAGACGGCAGCTATCTGTGGGTAACACTAAACATGACTCCCATCAAAGATACTGAAGGTCATGCTATAGGACTCCAAGGTATTGTGCGAGATATTAGCGATCGCAAAAATGCAGAAACCATTATTCAACAAAAAACCCACGCCTTAGAACAGGCTTTACAAGAATTGCAGCAAGCTCAATTACATATGGTTCAAAGTGAAAAGATGTCAGCCTTGGGTAATTTAGTTGCCGGTGTTGCCCACGAAATTAATAATCCCGTGGGCTGCATTGTCGGTAATGTCGGTGCGGTACAGGATGCTCTTAACGACTTATTTGGACTTATCGATCTCTATCAGAAAAAGTTTCCTACACCCGATACGGAAATTGAAGACGAATTAGAAGCGATCGATCTGGAATATTTACGGGAAGATTTACCAAAATTAATCAAGGCGATGAAAGATGGGGCCGATCGCATTACATCGATTAGCAAAAGTCTCCGCACTTTCTCCCGTAACGATAGCGACACTAAGCAGTTATTCAACCTCCACGAAGGCATCGATAGCACAGTCCTAATTCTGCGCCATCGTCTCAAAGCCAACGAACATCGTCCCGCCATTGAAGTTGTCACCGAATATGGCAAAATTCCGGGAATTACCTGTTTCCCCGGACAACTCAATCAGGTATTTATGAATATTTTGGCGAATGCGATCGATGCGCTAGATGAATCTAATTCAGGACGCAGTTTTGCTGAGATTAAAGCTCATCCCAATCGGATCGAGATTCGGACGAACCTGGAAAGTGAAGGTGTAAAAGTGAGGATCGCGGATAACGGAAAAGGAATGTCGTCAGAAGTAAAATCCCACATTTTCGATCATTTATTTACCACGAAACGTGTGGGAAAAGGCACTGGGTTAGGATTGGCGATCGCCCGACAGATCGTAGAAGAAAAACACGGGGGGACTATCGAGGTGGCATCAACTCTAAGTGAAGGTACTGAGTTTGTAATCTCGCTCCCAATTAAAGGCCATATTTCAACAGTTGACAGTTGACAGTTGACAGTTGACAGTTTGAGAGCGACCTCTACCTAGAAGTCCGAGGATTGGAGTAATGAATAGTCTGATTTTAATTTTTTTTATGGTAAAAGTTAATAAAATGGCTTGCGATCGCAGCTTAAAATAGGGAATAGCGATCGAACCATTGGTGGCAAAGGTCAGGGTACGATCGCCTGTGAACATAAAACCTGGAGACCAAAGCTCAACCTCCCGGGTGCATCTGGCGCAAGGAAGAGGGCGAAGCATGACCGCATATAAGTTATTAGTTATAATCTCATATTGATTGCGGTCATGCTTCGCCCCTACGGATATATTCGCCTTGCGCCAGATGCACCAAACCTCGCAGATTCAATGTGGCAATAAATCTAAAATCGACTTACCTATGATGAAATCTAACGCGAATTCCGCTAAAACTCTACCTTTACGACTTGTACTCGTAGTTCCGTTTGTCTTGCAAATCTTTGCCGCAGTCGGACTGACTGGTTATCTGTCGCTGCGTAACGGACAGCAAGCAGTAAATGATGTTTCCAGTCAGTTGCGTCAAGAGATTAGCGATCGCCTCAACCTGCAAGTCCTGGCTTATCTAGACAAGCCTTATATTGTAGGGCAAACGATCGTGGCCGCGGGTCAAGAGGGGCGGTTAGATTTAACAGATGTCACCAAACTAGAACGGACTTTTTGGCGGTTGGTCAGCCAAGATACTGTCGAATTCATGCAAATTGCTTTAACTGATGGCACAAGTATTACCTTAGAGGATACATTAAAGGATGGCATCGTTTCTCGGGTTGGTGACAAAGCGAATCTGCCTCAGCGTCAAATCTACAGTCTGGGCGATCGAGGTCAACGGACTAGGTTGATAGAAACTCAACCAATGTTTGACGCTCGGACTCGATCCTGGTATTTAGCTGCACTGAAAGCCGGAAAACCAATCTGGACATCTCAGCCCTACTTGGGCCAGACGACGAAGAAGGCGACAATTGCTCTAACCCAGCCGATCTACAACAGCGATGGAAATTTATTAGGAGTTCAAAACAATATTTTTCGGATTAGCAAGATTCATAGCTTTCTCAACAATCTACAGGTGAATCAAACAGGACAAACGTTTATCATCGATCGATCGGGCAACCTGATTGCAAGTTCCACGATCGAAGAGCCTTATATTATAGATCGCAAAAAAAATGAATTACAACAAATTCCTGCCGTCAAGTCTGAAAATTATGTAATGCGTCAAACAGCCCAAGCAATCCTCGAACGACTTGGCACTTTTAACAACATTGCCGAAAGTCAGCAGCTTGATTTTATGCTGGGAAACCAACGTCAGTTTATTCAAATTTCAACTATTAACGACAAACGAGGTATCGATTGGATCGGCGTCATTGTAGTCCCTGAATCAACTTTCATGGCACAAATCAATGCCAACACTCGCACCACAATTATCCTCTGTTTGGGTGCGTTGGTTTTGGCAACCGTTCTCGGTATATATACTTCCCAATGGATTGCCGATCCGATTCTGAAATTGCAACAAGCCAGTGAAGCCATTGCCACGGGTGAACTCGATCGCACAGTCGAGATTAACGATATCAAAGAATTAGCAGGGTTAGCGCGATCGTTCAACCAAATGGCAGCGCAACTCAAAACCTCCTTCACAGTCCTCGAAGCTCGCGTTGCCGAACGTACCCTAGAACTTCAACAAGCAAAGGAATTAGCCGACAACGCCAACGCCGCCAAAAGCGAATTTCTCGCCAATATGAGCCACGAACTCCGCACACCCCTTAACGGCATCCTCGGCTACGCTCAGATTCTGCAACGCAGCGAACCCCTCACCTCGAAAGGAAGTAACGGCGTTAACATCATCTACCAATGCGGCTCGCACCTTCTCACCCTGATTAACGATATCCTCGATCTCTCTAAAATCGAAGCCGGTAAACTAGAAATCTATCTCGCCTCCTTCTACTTTCCTTCCTTTCTCCAAAGCGTTGTAGAAATCAACAGTATTCGAGCGCAACAAAAAGGAATTACCTTCGACTTCCTCCCAGATGATAACTTACCTATGGGAGTCCTGGCGGATGAAAAGCGTTTGCGTCAGGTACTAATTAATCTGTTGAGTAATGCCATTAAATTCACGAATCAAGGCAGCGTGACCTTCTTAGTTGAGAGAGTTGAAACAACGGATCGACCGGATTTTTGCACTCTCCGTTTCTCAGTAAAAGATACCGGAGTCGGAATTACCCCGCAACAACTAGAGCAGATATTCCAGCCATTTGAACAGGTAGGTGATATCAAAAAACAATCCGAAGGTACTGGATTAGGACTAGCAATTAGCCATAAAATTGTCTCCTTGATGGGTAGTGAAATTAAAGTCGAAAGTATTTCCGGGGAAGGTAGCACCTTCTCCTTTGAAGTAGAATTGCCCGAAGAGAAGGATTGGGCTGCGGATTCGAGAGTTGTTTCTCAGAGAACTATCCTAGGCTATGCTGGGAAACGACGCAAAATTTTATTGATCGATGACCGCTGGGAAAATCGTTCGGTATTGCTGAATCTTTTGGAACCAATTGGTTTTAAAATTATTGAAGCTAGCGACGGACAAGAAGGACTCCAGCAAGTTTTACAGACTGCACCGGATTTGATTATTACCGATCTATCCATGCCAGTCATGGACGGGTTTGAGTTTTTGCACTCATTGCGATCGCATCCAGAACTACAACATCACATTGTGCTGGTTTCTTCAGCCAGTGTCTTTGAGATCGATCGCCTCAATAGCATTAAAGCGGGGGGCAATAATTTCTTACCCAAACCCATCCAAGCTGAAATATTGCTAGAACAAGTGCAAAAGTATTTAAAGTTAGAGTGGATTTATCAGGATCCCAAAGACGAGCAACTTTGGGAGTTGGATGTAGCTCAAGAAATTAAGCCGCCATCTGACGCCATTTTGACCCAACTTGCTCAACTAGCCAAAATGGGCGATTTAGAGGGAGTGATGGAAGTCGCCCAGCAAATTTCCGATGGGGATAATGCCGCTTTTGTCCGAGAACTTATCCAGATGGCCGAGGCGTGCGAGATCAAACAACTACGGGCATTTATTCAGCAGTATCTCGCTTAATGTGTAGTATTAGAAACTATGATTGACTCAAGCAATTCCTTTATTTTGATTGTGGATGACAATCCCACCAACTTGTCTATCCTCTCCAAAACCTTGAAATCCGCCAACTACAAAATTCGCATGGCAGTGGATGGTGAAGAAGCCCTAGCTATGGTAGCCTATGCTCACCCAGACCTAATTTTACTCGACGTGCAAATGCCCAAAATGGACGGTTTTGAAGCCTGTCGCCGCCTCCAATCAGACCCCGCTACTCAAGGTATCCCCATAATTTTTATGACGGCTTTGGCAGATACGGAGAATAAAATCCAAGGCTTATCCTTGGGGGCGGTGGACTACATTACCAAACCTTTTGAACCTCAGGAAGTATTAGCAAGGGTGAAAGTTCACTGGCGTCTAAAGCAACTAGCCGACACCTTAGAACAACGAGTGGCACAACGTACCGATGAGTTGGAGAAAGTCCAATTGCAATTGGTGCAGCAAGAAAAACTCTCCACTCTGGGACAACTGGTGGCGGGTGTTGCTCATGAAATTAACAATCCCATTGCTTGTGTCGTAGGTAATGTCAGTGCTGTGGAAGATAGCATTAACGATCTATTTGATTTGATCGATCTATATCGCCAACGGTTCCCCGAACCCGGCCCGACAATTGAGGCATCTCTAGACACGATCGATCTAGAATATCTGCGGGAAGATTTGCCCAAACTGGTTAAATCCATGAAGGATGGGGGCGATCGCATCGTATCTATTAGTCAAAGCCTCCGCACTTTTTCCCGCGCCGACAGCGATAAAAAGCAGAAATTTAACCTGGCTGAAGGTATTGACAGCACAGTGCTGATCTTGCGCCATCGCCTCAAGGCAAATAATCTGCGTCCAGCCATTGAAGTGATTGCTAACTACGGCGATGTGCCAGAAATTAATTGTTTTCCCGGACAATTAAATCAGGTGTTTATGAATATTCTCGCCAATGCGATCGATGCTTTGGATGCAGCGTGCGTTGGGCGAACCTATGCGGAATTAGAAGCCGATCCTGAGCGAATTATTATTTCTACTCAAATGTCGATCGACCTTTCTACCGTAGAAATTAGTATCAAAGACAACGGCTCTGGTATGCCAAAGTCAGTAAAATCGCGGATATTCGACCATCTGTTTACTACGAAAGAGGTTGGCAAGGGGACGGGATTGGGATTGGCGATCGCTAAGTCTATCGTAGAAGAAACCCACAGCGGCAAGTTAATCTGCCATTCTGTGCTGGGTGAAGGGACAGAATTTGCGATCGAACTTCCGGTATAAAAAATATTACATTGTGCCCAGTCGCTCGATCGCGCAATCGGATGTGATATTATCGATCGACCTTGGGTGCGGACTTGAGCTTCAAAGCGCTTAAAAATTTAACGCATTCAGCTTCAAGCAATCGGTATTTAATCGGCTTGATGAAGGCATTAAAATGATTTAACCCAACAATATAATTGCCAGTTTCGATAGCGATAGGGGATAAATGAGTGCCTTCTATTTCCCGAGTTAAAACTGGTAAATCTCTAGCTTTCAACTGTTCAACCAACCACAGCACATCGCTGTTTTTTTGTACTTCCAAACTTTTGTCAATATCCCTAACTGAGCCTGCTATGTCATCTCGATCGAACGAAATCAGTGCAGTTAAATTAAACAAAGAACTGCTAGCAATAAAACACTGAGTTTCTGCTCTTGTCGGCCGCACTCCCAAACCTAGTTTGTCTAACAGCACTGCGAGGGCTCGAATCGGAATTGCACTCTCGGTGTTGCTGATATCGGGAGCAATTAATAAAGAGGGTTGACCTTTAATTGAAGGTGTCTCGATACTGCTATTGTAGATTAACTTTTGAATCTGTCGGTTTTCATCTTGGCCATAACATTGATTCGCAATATTTTGCCAATTGGCATCGCTTAAAAACTCTAAAAGAGCGATGTACTTGCATCCCAAACTGTGACCCACCCAAAAATAGCTCGATCGCTCTTGATAAATATCCGACTCCCAACCCAATTTTTTCGCAACTTCCGTTAGTTCTTTCCTAAGTATCTCCTGTTCTTGCAATAAACTAACTGCGATCGGCCAGTGGCGAAAACTAAACCTAAACGGCAAAGCAACAATTGTATAGCCATCTGCAAACAACTTTTTTAAGAAATCTCGATAAAATACAGTAGGAAAAGTGCCAAAAAAAGTGCCACCTATAAATTGAATGACACCTTTTGGCTGGGGGTGAACCGCTACCCAACTAAAAGAAATTGGCTGAAACTTAAATACTGGTTGCATCCGAATAATCCTCATACCATTTTAGATTTTTAACGTTTGTAGTGAGGACTGAAGTCCTCACTACAAACTAGCGGCAAGGTGCGCGGCGGGAGCGCACCCTACATATAGCCTTTCTCAGATAGGTAAGGTACGTTGTTGGGATGCGAGCCCTATAGGTTTAGTGCTTATATAAGCTGTCATTCATACCTCATCTTTTTGAGAAAGGCTATAGCCTTTCTCAGATAGGTGAGGTATGACTGCGATCTGAGTTGTTGGCGTGTCTGCGAGCTTACCGTATAACCTATGGTAAGAGGGCCCAAGCCCAACAACGTACCTCACCTACTTGAGAACTGCTATACCAGAGATTTTAGGTATTTCCCACCCTATAGAGTTGGTGGATAATTCCCTTCTTTTCTAGCAGTGAGACATTTTAACGGGAATATCGAACTTGTTCATCACGGTATTTAGCGCCTTCAAATTGGCCTCATTTGGTTCAAGTTCCGCCAGAAGTTGTACTAGCATTTGAGCTTTTTCTGAATTGTCTGCGTCTGAACTAGCTAACTCCAAATTACCATCGCGCAACTCTTCCAAAACCGGCAGTATGATTGGTGGATCGATAATAATTGGCCCAGAGATTGCCGGAGGAAGCACATTCAATGCTTTTCCGCTAGCGATCGCCAGAGTGTAATTAATTTGATCGAAGTCTAGATCCCCAACCACACCTGGAAAACCATTCGGCAAAAAAGTACCCCGAATTTCTGGATTCAGCAACACTCTGGCTCCTTGTTTGGTTGGAGGTACGGGGCCTGGAAAGAAGCGGCGGGCGTGCAAAAACAGCGAGACATATCCCCGTACTTCTAGGCTACCCGAAGTGAGAACTGCTGGCACAAGAGGTAACAATTCAACAGATGCAGTTTTGCCAGCAGGTATTCTGAAAAACCCGCGATATATGTTGCTAGATCCGATCTGAGTCAGAGGTATAAAGGTGTTAGCGCCTTCAACGTCAATAATTAAGCGAACGTTAACGCCGTCGATCGGGATTTTATTAGGATCTGGCGGTACGGGCAAACTAACGGCAAACTCAATCCGATATCGCAAGTCGATCGCTTCGAGATTAGAGATGGTGAGAAAGTATCCTTGAACGACTCGGCGAAGCACTGGAGTGAGTTCTGGTGCGGTGGGCACTGAAGGTGCAATGGGCTTTGCCAAGAGTTCAAAAGTTGAAATTTCCATGTGTTTATCTAAGTAGGTTGTGCGAGCACAAAAGTTTTGTTTTTTGCTTTTCCCTCGCTATATCTATTGATAACCGGGGGTACAAGTTAGTTACCAGTCACTTTTTTGAGTGACACTCATTTGAGCTAACCCGATCGGGCTAGCTCAACCGTGCTGGTTGACAGTGAATATAGAATTTGCTAAAAGGGCGATCGTTCTTATCGCACAAGGAAAAAGGAAGTTCGGCAACGAGCAATTTAGATCTAACGGATGTATTGGCAGTTGCGATAGATTATAATAAGTCAATCTTGGGCGCATGATGACTGTGTGGCAAGGCTTTGAGATTTCGAGACGAGCGCGAACAATAACAGAAATACGTTACTTTTGCGATCGCGAACTGGGGTGCATCTGGCGCAAGGCAAATATATCCGTAGGGGCGAAGCATGACCGTAGTCAATATGGGATTATAACTAATAACTTATATGCGGTCATGCTTCTTCAGGCTTCAAAAACCAGATGCACCCGCGAACTGTAAATTCAAAGTAATCAAATTGATTAAATAAAGTAGTAGAATGCCGTAGAACTTCCCAATCAATACAACGACCCGCTATTTCACCCCGCCTAGAAGCTTTTCAGTTGACAGATGAGGGCGACCTCTACCTGGAAGGAAGAGGATTAGAGTAATGAATAGTCTTCTTTTAATTTCTCCCGATCGGGCTTGGGGCTTTAAACCAATTCTTTCTGGTAAAATCCTGCAAGTCTCCGACAATACCCTCAGAAACTGGAACAAAAATATTGCCACAAAAATCAAATCGGCTAGTGAGTTTGAGCGGGCGGGAGATTACTAACATGAGTATTTATAAAAACAGCGAGCGGGAATTAGAAATTGATCGTATTTTCCCAAATATAAAATCTAAAACCTAAAATCTAAAATGGTACTACGTCTATCCCGAATTTTCAGCCAAGTTCCTCTCCGAACCGCTCTGCTCGTTCCTTTTCTTGTAGAAATTGCCGGCACAGTAGCGATAGTGGGTTATCTCTCCTTTAACAGCGGACAACAAGCCGTTAACGATGTGGCAACCAAACTACGAAGCGAAGTTACTTTCCGTATTCAACAGCATCTAAACACTTTTTTAGCACAGCCTCAGACAATCAATCAAATTAATTTAGATGCCATTAGTCTCGGAATTTTAAATATAGAAGACAGGGGGACGCTGGCACGCTACTTCTCGCAGCAAATGCAGAGATTTGATACTGTTAGTTACATTCATTATAGTAATGAATTTGGAGAATTTATCGGGACAGGTAGATTGGCAGATCGCACATTGAATCTGGGAATTGTAGAAAAGTCTGCTAGCGGTAAATTTTATAATTATGAAACCAATCATACTGGCGAACGTGGCAAGTTGCTGTCAGTTACTCCTAACTTCGATCCCCGGACTCTACCTTGGTACAAAGTTGCGGCCAAGGAAGGCAAAGCTATCTGGAGCCCAATTTCTGTATGGGTAGCTCCAACTCCTAATATTAGTATTGATGCCGGTCTACCAGTTTACAAGTCAGGAAAACTGGTAGGAGTTCTAGGAGTTGCTTTAGTTTTATCTGATATTAGTGAGTTTTTAAGACAAGTGAAATTTGGACGATTGGGACAAACATTTATCATCGAGCGCTCTGGATATATCATTGCTTCTTCCACCACTGAACAACCTTTTGTCGTCGCTGCTGACGGCAAGAGTTCTAAACGAATTCAGGCAAGAGACAGCAAAGTACCCATAATTAGTTTGACAGCCAAGCATTTGAGCGAACGCTTTCACGAGTTTAATAGAATTTCAAGCAACCAACAACTTGATTTTAAAATTAATGGCGATCGTCAATTTGTGCAAGTAACTCCATTTTCTGACAGTCGAGGTATAGATTGGCTGATTGTTGTCGTAGTTCCACAATCAAGTTTTATGGATAAAATATATGCCAATACTCGCATTACTATCATTCTCTGTCTGTTAGCCTTAGCAGTCTCTACAATTGTTGGCATCTTAACAGTTCGCTGGATTACTCAACCAATTCTTGAGATTGGAAATGCTGCTACAGCTCTGGCAGATGGTCAATTAGAGTTAACATTAGCTGCCAACAGAAAAGACGAGCTGGGAGTTTTGGCAAGGACGTTCAATAGCATGGCTGCTCAACTCCAAACAGCTTTCATGAATTTGCAAAAAACCAATCAAGACAATGCTGAACTCTTTTTGCGAGAGCAAGAAAAATCCCAACAGCTAGAACAATACTTGAAAGACTTGCAAGAAGCTCAACTGCAACTGATTCAAAGTGAAAAAATGTCTGCTCTAGGCAATCTTGTGGCAGGCGTTGCCCATGAAATTAACAATCCTGTTGGGTTTATTGGCGGGAATCTAGACCAATCTATCATCGTCATCCAAGATTTAATTCATCACTTACAACTCTATCAGCAAAAGTTGCCAAATCCGGGACAAGAAATCGAGGAAGATGCAGAGCAAATTGAGTTGGATTATATTTTGGAAGATTTACCAAAAATGCTTTCATCTATGAAAAATGGAGTCGAACGCATCCACAACATCAGTATATCTCTCCGAACTTTTTCCCGTGCCGATACTAACTCAAAAGTTGCTACCAATATTCACGACGGAATTGACAGCACTTTGACTATTTTACAGCATCGATTGAAAGCTAACAGTCAGCGTCCGGCGATTCAAGTTATTAAAGATTATGGGAAGATTCCACCAGTAACTTGCCATTTGGGACAATTAAATCAGGTATTTATGAATCTGCTCGCAAATGCGATCGATTGCTTGGAAGAAACCAATCAAGGTTTGAGTTTTGCTCAGATCAAAATAAATCCTAATATAATTGCTATTAAAACTCAATTGTCTGAGGAGACTGGCTGTGTCACGATCGCAATTAAAGACAACGGCAAGGGAATGTCAGAGTCAGTGAAGTCAAAAATATTCGAGCATTTATTTACAACAAAAGCTGTTGGTAAAGGAACTGGTTTAGGTTTATCAATCAGTCGGCAAATTGTAGAAGAAATGCACGGGGGAAGTTTGACTTGTGATTCGGTATTGGCAGAAGGAACAGAATTTGCGATCGTGCTACCGCTTGTTTGAAATGCCTTGTGCTCTAGCTGTAACTATTGCAGCGGCAAAAATACGGTCATCACCTCACCCTTTTGGGGGCGCTGGCGAATTACCAGCTTGCCGCCAGCAGCGCGAAATAAATTCTTAGTGACGCTCAAATTTAAGCTCAAACTTCCTGTCTCCGGCTGTACCATGAGCAAAGGCCCGATCGATCGCAAAGGAGCATTCGCCGATCCTCCAAAAGTCGATACGCCGTTACCTTCAGGTAAGTGTTCCGATTCTAACTGCAATTTTAATTGACTCCCTGCCAACGTCACCTCTACCTGAATGCGACTTCCCGATCGCAAAGTTCGAGTAAAATTCTCAATCAAATTAGTTAACACCTGATCCAACATCGTCGGATCGCTGACTACCGCCGGCAATTTTTGGGGCACAATCACTTCTAAAGTGTGGTTGCGCTGAATCGCTTGTTTTTGCCAGCGAGGAATGCTATTTTGGAGCACTTCACCGAGGGACATGGCTGTTAGCTGCAATGCGGAATTTTTAGCTTGCGACATTTCCATTTCCACGGCGCGGAAAATTAAACCGAAGCGATCGATCTGAGCGGTACACTCAGCATCGATGGTTTCCAAACGCTTCACCACCACTGGATCGAGTTTGGGGCGTTTCAGCAGCAACCGAGTCAGGGTGCGGATGGTGGCCAAAGGAGTGCGGACTTCGTGGGCGATCGCCTGTAGCAACTCCACCTCTTTAGTAGCGTGAGGAATTGCAGACTTGCACTTGATATCTTGCCTACCTTTCAGGCTATCCTCAACTCTTTCATCCTTGAGCCTGCCTGCTTCCTCTTTCCCAACAGGCAAATTATTTAACAACAAGCTGGTGAACAGCGCGACTGTTTGATATTTGGGAGCAACAGGCAAAAACTGCTGGAATAGCGCATCTAATTTATGAGTAGAATCGTGAGTAGAATTAGGAGTTAATTGGTGCGATCGCAAATTGAATCGACCGTCAGAATTAGCAAGCAAACATTCACTTTCAGTTACGCGGCGCCGCAAAACTTCCCAAGCTTTGGCGACGACTTGGGGGTCGAAGGAAAATAGAAAAGCCGGCATTCCCGCAGCATTTTCACCCAAAACCATCACCAGACTAAAACTAGCCGTTAAAACCACACAAAATTGTTCGTTCGCCAAAGGAT
Source organism: Microcoleus sp. PH2017_34_RAT_O_A (assembly GCF_020737885.1). NCBI lineage: Bacteria > Bacillati > Cyanobacteriota > Cyanophyceae > Oscillatoriales > Microcoleaceae > Microcoleus > Microcoleus sp. PH2017_34_RAT_O_A. The sequence goes on from NZ_JAEQDD010000092.1 coordinate 17,630, forward strand.
CGCCGATCGCCAAAGCCAAAGTCGGGGCCGTCGCAGGCACGGATCTTTGCTTGTCAGCGGCCGGTAGCAAAGCTAAAGTTTGTCTAGCACGAAAAGACCACAAAGCTGCATCGTTGTCAGGAATACTGGTAAAAATCCAATTAGCAAAGCCCGAAGCCACCACCGGCTCAGTCAAAACCGAAGATGGGCCCGACAAAATCAATCCCTGACAGGAATTGGGGATGGGGGATGGGGAGAGACAGTGTGTTTGCTTCGCGAGCATTTGATTCAAAGTTGCGATCGCCCCGTACCATTCCTGTTCAGCTTTGGGCCGGGAAGCCGCACGACTCCCAGGACACTTCGGGCGGTTGTTTTCTCCAGCCAACTTCACATCAAACAGACTGAGGTCATTTTCTAAGGCCTCGGAGGCTAAAATCTCGCTGATTGTCGGTAAAAAGTAAGTATTCACAGTAGGTATAAACCCACCTTCACCAGGTATGAAGGATGAAGTATTTATTTATAGGAATGTTCAGGAGTAAAAATTCAAGCACCAGCAGAACCCAAAAATCCCGCATAATTTCTTGCGCTTTGCTCCTAACTCACAGGATATCCACATTTGTCAACTATCGTTATTGGCAGAACCGTACAAATTAAGTCGCAATCTCCGCGCTGCGGGCGATATTTTTGACGAACCCACCCGATCGCCCCGGCAAAAGTGCAAAATGGATGCAGTTAAACACCGTGCTTTCCTTATGCCCACCTCGATCGCCGACTCGAAAAATCTGTTGTCAGAGTTAATGGCACGCTACCGCAACCAAGTAGATTATCTAGCAATTCGACTCGAAGAAGCCGAAGGCACAGACATCCTGCTGCGGGGCGAAAAAATTGAAACCCTCAGCGAAGGAGTCTCAATTGGCGGCCAAGTCCGAGCTTGTCACAAAGGCGGCTGGGGCTTTGCCAGTTTTAACCGACTTTCCACCCTCGCCGAAAGAATCGAAGAAGCCATCGCCGCAGCCAAACTGATCGGCGAAGAAGAAACGATTCTCGCGCCAGTTACGCCAGTACAAGACATTTGCTTCCTGCCTTTGACAGGAACAGACCCCCGTCTGGTGCCGCTAATTGAGAAAAAGCAATTGTGCGATCGCTACGCAGCCATCCTACGCAGCATAGACCCCCGCATCGCCACCATCTCCGTGCGTTACGGCGACAGCACCCAGCGCACGATCCTCGCCACCTCCGAAGGCACGATGCTCGAACAAGGTTGGGCAGACATGGAAATGCGGTTTGCCGCCACAGCCCGCAGCGGGGAAACCGTACAAACCGGCCGCGAAACCACTGGTTCGCGGAAAGCTTACGAAGATTTAACCGAACTTGATACCCAAGTTCGCAGTGCCGCCCAGCGCGCGGTAGACTCCCTAGCCTTGCCCCCCGTCCAAGGCAACACCTACACCGTCGTCATCGACCCAATACTTAGCGGATTGTTCGTCCACGAAGCCTTCGGACACCTTTCAGAAGCTGACATGGCCTACGAAAATCCCGACATCTTGGAAATTATGACCCTCGGCCGCCAGTTCGGCCCGAAAAACTTGCAAATTTTCGACGGTGCTGCGCCACAGGGACACCGGGGCAGCTATTTCTATGACGATGAAGGGACTCCGGCGACTACGACTCAGTTAATTAAAGACGGCGCTTTAGTTGGGCGGCTGCACTCGCGGGAAACTGCGGGTAAGTTGGGAGAAACGCCTACGGGCAATGCTCGCTGTTTAAATTATCACTATCCGCCGATCGTCCGCATGACGAATACTTGGATCGAACGGGGCGATACGCCGGTTGCGGATTTATTTTCTGGTATCAAAGAGGGTGTTTTCGCGCGCAATTGGCAAGGCGGCATGACTAACGGCGAAATGTTTACTTTCAGCGCCGGCGAAGCTTGGATGATTCGCGATGGCAAACTGGACAATCCGGTGCGGGATGTAACTCTTTCGGGTAATGTTTTCAGCACTTTAGCGGATATTGAGGCGATCGGCGACGATTTCTACTGGGATGAATCCGGCGGCTGCGGGAAGGGAGGACAAAGCGGTTTACCCGTGGGCTGCGGCGGCCCGAGTTTGCGGATCCGGGATGTCGTGGTTGGCGGCGAAGCTGCGGAAGAGTAGAGCTTCAAAACCGTGGAATATCTACTAGGTAAAGCGCCAGATTCCTACTAGCGCTTTACCTATTTTTTTTGATCTAAAACCTGAAATTTTAGGGTGATATCATGTCTGGTTGCATGGAAATTATTTAACCGCAGAGAACACAGAGGACACAGAGGGAGAGAATAGAGATCTGAATACAGGACGATGCTACCGGACATGATATGAATCGATCGTACCATTTTTGATTTTTGATTGGGTTGACTGACGGTATCAGCATCAGTCGAGAAAGTCTCAAGACTCAAAAAGTCTGGTTTCTGCGATCGCGTGCGAGTCTCGGCGAGAACATCCCGGAGACGGCGAGGTTCTACACCTTTGTGCATCGTTTTTGGTATCTTTAGCTGCTAATAGCAGTTGTTGCGATTTATTGAACTGATGTTCTGCAATTGAAAAGTTTGCTAGTTTTTGAGGAATCACAAGAGCGCTAACTAATAGCGTACTCAAATAAATTAACTTGATGGTAGTATTCATTGTGTTGTGTTTTTTTTTCAGAGATTTTTGCTCCCCGATCCAACATCGCTTCAGCCAATCTGGAAGTAATTGCGTTTAACTCTTCGTTTAAGAATGCCCTCATTACTTATTTATCTCCCTCGACAGAGTAGGGAAAAATACTCAAAGTAATCGGCCGATTTATTTTGCTTTGTTTAGCAAAAACATCCATTGTTTGGGTTTATCTCCCGCTGCCTCGTTCGGGCAAGGTATCTTTATCGTTATCTGCGTAAAATATCTGAGCGTTGGCTTGGACGGTCATAATTTCGGGAGCAGGTTTGTCTTGAGAGAAAAAGGTCGATCGGGTTTCTAAGCTTTGAGCGTTAACTGCTGTGCTACTCAGTAGCAGGGTTGACATCAGCATGGAAGAGTAAAGGCGCATCATAGAGTTCCGTGTCGTATTTTCTATTTCTTGATACGCAGCCTGTACTCTGCTATCAGGGCAAAAACAGGTAAAAAAAAAATTGAATTGCCGCGAAATCATCAATTGGTAATTGATGACCCATACATTTTTTTGAATTTTAGTCAAACGGGGTAAAACCCCTCGTTTCTCTCACTGTTTCAGTTGTAAGTTCAAGTTACCTACTAATTGCCGAAAACCACCAGCAGTCAAGGCTTCCCATCTTTTTGCGACACTCTTGCAACCAGGAAACGAAACCGTAAGTTATAAATATTTACGAGTCTTCAGATTAACTTCATAATTTATTGATATGGAGATGCAGCCTCGGATTAAAGACACAAAAACACAGTATCCTGGGCGCGGCTTGGGCACTCTATATATTTATATGTTGTTGAATCAGATTCCTGAAATTGTAGATATTTACGAGTTTTCAGATTAACTTCATAATTTATTGATATCGAGATGCAGCTTCGGATCGAAGACAAGCTAATGCCACATCAGAATGTCGCGCGTAACATAGGCTACGATCTGATTTGCGAATCTATGTATAGGAATAGAGAGTCGAGGGTTGACGAGTTATCCAAAACAACATCAGCTTGTTGGCACTTGTTAGCTAGCGGCATCTGGGCGTTAATCCGTGCATTAGCTCGATCGCAACTCAAGCCGTCTCGGTGCATCAGCCGCTGTAACTGCACTTCGGGCGAACAGTACACCACCCAAATTTCGGTACACAAGTCAGTCATGTTAGCTTCAAACAGCAGCGGCACTACCAACACCAAAGTCAACCTGTCAGTCTGGGCGCCGAAACCTGGTTTTTTTTCAACCACACTTGGTTCTAATTCTCGATCGCCTTCCCAAAACCCGCTTTCTTGAGTTTTTGTACCTAATTCATCTGTGTCTGGGGATACCAGATTTAAGGCAGCAATGTAGCTTTGAGTTTCCTCCACTAACCGGCGGCGTACATAAGGGTGAATCTGTTGATCTAACCACTGCCGTTCGGCTGCGTTACAAAAAATAATATTTCCTAACTCGGGGCGGTTTAAATTGCCGTCGGGGAGCAAAATAACGGCGCCGTATCGTTCTACAATAGAGTCTAGTATTGGCGAACCTGGGTGCACAGCTTCGCGGGCGTAAATATCGGCATCTAAAATCGGAAATCCATAGGTATATGCCAGATAATTAGATATAGCGGTTTTCCCGGTGGCGATGCCCCCAGTTAAGCCGATCGTGCGGACAATTCGATCGCTCATAATTTCCTCTGTTTAAACTGAACTGTGTTTCGACACTTACTGTCCGTATTTGCTATGTTGGTGACACAATTAAAATTAGACTTGAAATTGGGAATTGGCGATCGAGAGTTAGGGTTAGGAATTGTCAGCATGAGGGTGCGATCGACTGTTTTTTACCTAAAATCTCCATTTAAAACTTGAATTCAGGTCTAGATCGAGGCAAATTTTATGAATGCTCAATCTGCTGTGCGATCGATTCTGGCAGCAATTCCCCTGGCTGGATTTTTGATATTAGATTTTTTCCCCAACCTGGTTTTCTTCAAAGAAGATAGCAGCGGATGGGTGATTGTGGCAATTTATCGCCAATCTCAAATTGCTGCGGCCGAGCCAATTATGGCAGCCCCAGACGGCACCGGAACCACCATCACCACGCCCGGTGCGTCGCCCTCTCGCTACGATATTACAGGTGGCACAAGTTCCAGAGACGGAGCAAATCTGTTCCACAGTTTTACTCGATTTGGTTTAAATTCTGGCGAAACTGCCAATTTCATCTCCAACCCAAACATTAAAAATATCCTCGGCCGCGTTGTCGGCGGCGACGCTTCCTTAATTAACGGTCTAATTCAAGTTAGCGGTGGCAATTCTAATTTGTACCTGATGAACCCGGCAGGGATTATTTTTGGCAGTAATGCGCGACTAGACGTACCAGGGTCTTTTCTGGCTACCACCGCTAGCAGTATCGGTTTTGACAGCGGCTGGTTCAACGGTACGGGGGCGAATAACTACGCGGGCCTAGTGGGAGCACCGAATACTTTTGCTTTTGGCGCACAGCCGGGGAGTATTGTCAATGCCGGTGACTTGGCTGTGGAAAACGGGCAGAGTTTGACTTTGCTGGGCGGTACTGTCATCAGTACGGGGAGACTTTCAGCGCCAGGCGGTCAAATTACGGTGGCGGCTGTCCCCGGCGAAAATCTGGTGCGGTTGAGTCAAAACGGACTTTTGCTGAGTTTAGAAATTGCTCCGGCTGCGGGAGTGGCTGGTTCGGAAGCTCTGCCGTTTTCTCCTCTGAGTTTGCCAAAGCTACTCTCGGGTTCCGGCGTGGCTAGCGCTACTGGTATAACTACGAACGATCGCGGTGAAGTCGTACTTACGGGCGGCCAAACAGTACCGGCAGGTGCTGGAACTGCGCTGTTATCGGGTGCTGCGGACGTGTCTGCCAGGGGGGGCGCGGGAGGTACTGTCAACGTGTTGGGCGACAAGGTAGGGCTGTTGTCCGCGAAGATTAAGGCGGACGGCCCCGACGGCGGGGGAACGGTGCGGATCGGGGGAGATTACCGAGGCGAGGGAACTGTGCCGAATGCCAGAATGACTTACGTGGATGGCAAAAGTTCGATCGCAGCCAACGCCACTCGATCGGGTAATGGCGGCAGAGTTTTTGTCTGGGCGGACAACACAACAGCATTTTTGGGCCGCATCAGCGCAACGGGCGTTTCTGAATCGAACAGCAGCGGTGTTGGCGGGTTTGTGGAAATTTCGGGGAAGCAAAGATTGATGTTTAACGGTACTGTCGATACTTCCGGGACAAACGGTTTGGGGACTTTGCTGTTCGATCCTGAAAATATTTTAATTACAGATTCCTCAGAAGCTGCGGGGGATGCGGCAGTTATTGCTAACAGTAATATTTTGGCAACACAAACGCCTTCACCAGGGCAGGCAAACAATTCCGATTCTTCCCTGACTATTTCAAGAAGAGCTTTGGAAAGTATTTCGGGGACAACCAATGTGGTTCTCGAAGCCCTGAATGATATTAAAATTGCTGATTTGGCGGATAATAAGTTGAGCTTTGCGGCAACTACTGGATCCGTGACATTGAGAGCAGATGCCGATCGCAATGGTGCGGGTGTTTTTTCGATGAATGCTGGAGATACAATTAGCACTCGCGGAGGCGCGATCGCCCTGGAGGGAAGTCAAATTACTGCGGGCAATTTGTCCAGCAACGGCGGAAATATTAGTTTAATTAGTCCGGGGACAACCGTTGCAGCCAATGTTTCGGCATCGAATTCCAGCGGCGGCACAAGTGGCAATATTTTGCTCGAAGGCCTGAACGTCACAGCCCAAAAACTTGATGCTAGCGGTTCTAAATCGTCGGCAAATGTAACTTTGACGGCTCGGAATATTCTGGGAGTTAGTTCGATCGCCGGTGGTTCGGGAAACATTACTTTAACTGGTAATGAAATTAATTTGAAAGGGGACAAAAATTCGGTCAGCGGGACGGGCTTTTTGGTACTCCAACCTTGGAATCTCGGTCAAAATATTGCGATCGCTGGTTCTGGAGATGTCGGGACTAATACTTATTTGAATCTGACAGCAAGCGAGCTCGAAAATTTGCAAAATGGGTTTGCTGGAATTACGATCGGCCGCAGCAACGGTAGCGGTTCGATTCTGATTGCTAATAATTTCACATTTTACGATCCGCTAATTATTCAATCGCCGACGGGTTTGGGAACAATTACGAGCACAAGTTCCCTGACAGGGGCAGACAATGCCTCAATTACTCTGAAAGCTGAGGGCAATATCCGCATCGGAAATATCACTACCAACAATCAGGAAATTCGCATCAATAGCACAACCGGCAATGTGACTACGGCTGCGCTACGCACAGGAAGTCCCCCCAGCATCAACACGAATGTCAATTCTGCGAAAGTGCCGCGCACGTCGGGGGGAGATGTGAGCGTTACCGCCGAGGGTACGGTGACTGCTGGCGCGATCGACACTAGGGGCGATCGCGCGGGGAATGTGACGCTGACTGGCCGCGGCGGAGTAACTGTTAGCGCGATCGAAGCTGGCGGCTCGGAAACAGGTGGAAATATTACTCTGACAGGCAACGAAATTGACTTGACGGGCGGCAACAATTCGATCGCCAGCAACGGCAATCTGGTGCTGCAACCAATCGATCCGGCTCAAAATATGACGATCGCCGGTGCTGCTGAGACTGAGGCTTTGAACTTGACTGCTGCGGAATTCAACTCGCTGCGAAACGGGTTTGCTTCAATCGCGATCGGGCGTGCTGACGGTAGCGGCTCGATCGCGATTACTCCAGCAACCACAACGCCCAATTCAACGCCGGCGGTGACATTTCAAGATCCGACGACGATTCGATCGCCCTTGGGATCTGGTGCGATCGTGGGAACTGGTGCGATCGTGGGAACTGATAACGCTAGCATCGCTCTGATGGGCGGTAGTGTGGCAGTGGGAGACGTTACCTCGAATGCAGGGATTAATATCACTAGCAGTCAAGGTAATGTGACTGCTGGTACGGTTTCCTCTCGATCGGCAAATGGGACGGCGGGCAATATCAACATCCGCAGCGCGGGCTCGGTAGTCGTGGGCAATGTCAATGCTTTCGGTGCCTCAAGTGGCGGAGATATCTCGATCGTGGCGCCGGGCCGGATCGTGACAGGGGTGATCAATTCTAGTTCGCAGTCGGGAAGTGCCGGTTCGAGCAAGATTACCGGGCAGAAAGATGTTGAAGTTGTTTCCATCAAAGCTAATGGAAATACGGGCGGCGATGTGGCAATCCAGGCTGGGGGATTGTTCCGGGCTGCTGGAAGCGAAACGACGAGCGATCGCGCCAGCGTTAGCATTTCTACAGACGGACAGGTGCGATCGGGTTCGCTGACGCTGTTGCAAAGCACTTGCCCGTCGGGAAACTGCACAACCACGACTGTTGGGACAGGAAACTCGAAGTCGAACGCTACCTCCTCAACTACTGCTACCGCGCCCCTGTTGAGCCTGCCGAGTCCAGCACCAACTACCACTGTGGGATTAAAAAATACAGGCAATTCTCCACAAATTGTCACTCAGACTCCGAGCGTGTCTTCGCCCAAGAGCGGTACCGCAAATGTACCCTCAGGGTCTGCTACTGTGCCTGTTGAGGAACGGTCGAACGAGACTGCTGCCGGCTCTGTTTTGCTGTCGCAGTCGGTGTTAAAAAACAATGTGGGTGCGTCTAGTGCGACAGAAAACGGCGGTGGAGCAACTGCACAAAAACCTGGAAGTGGCAATACAGACAGTATCGCGAGTTTGAGGCTGCCTGAGATTTCTCGATCGACTTCGATCGCGCAAATAAGTCCGATCGACGCAGTGCAGCAAAGGGATAGAGCTCAGGGCCGGGAATTTGAACGTTACTTCGGTGGAAATCTCGATCAAAAGTCAATCACGCAGCAAAGTATCCGAGATACTCTCAGCAGCGTCAATCGCTTGACGGGAGTTAAACCGGCGATCGTTTACGTCTGGGTGAAAGACAAGAATTTAGAACTTGTGTTGTTATTGCCAGACGGCAAAAATGTGTTTAAAAGCGTGCCTGCAAGTCGCGAAACAGTGCTGCAAGTTGCTAAGGAATTCACTAATGCTATCAGAACTCCCAAAACATTGACTGGTTCTGATTACAAGCAACCTGCCAAGGAACTTTACCAGTGGTTAATTGCACCGCTGCAAGCGGAATTGGATGCTAACAAAATTGACACCTTGGCGTTTTCGATGGATGCCGGTTTGCGAACTTTGCCTTTAGCTGCTTTGTTTGACGGCAAACAGTTTTTAGTAGAAAAGTATAGTTTGGGGCTGATTCCCAGTTTGAGTTTGACTGATACTCGCTATGCCGATGTTAAGGGTTCGGAAGTTTTGGCGATGGGTGCGTCGAAATTTCCCGAAAAATACGATCAAAATCCTTTACCTGCGGTGCCGCTCGAAATATCAACAATTGTGGGCAAGATTTGGCATGGTGCGTCTTTTCTCAACGAACGTTTTACGCTGGCAAATTTGAAGGAAAAACGCAATCAATCCCAATACAAAATTATTCACTTAGCTACTCACGGCGATTTTCAGCCTGGTGGTGCAGAAAATTCTTACATTCAGTTTTGGGATACTAAATTGCGGTTAAATCAGTTGGAAGAGTTGAAGTTATCTAACCCGCAGGTGGAGTTGTTGGTTTTGAGTGCGTGCACTACGGCGGTGGGAGACGAACAGGCTGAGTTGGGGTTTGCGGGATTGGCGGTACACGCGGGGGTAAAATCGGCTTTGGCGAGTTTGTGGTATGTGTCAGATGCTGGAACTTTGGGGTTGATGACCGAGTTTTACCAGCAGTTGCGGACGGCGCCGATTAAGGCTGAGGCTTTGCGGCAAGCGCAGTTGGCGATGTTGCGCGGGGAAGTGCGGTTGCAGGATGGTTATTTGGTGCGATCGGGCAACAATCAAGCTCTGCCTTTGCCTGCGGAATTGACGGCTAGGGGCGATCGAAATTTGTCGCATCCGTATTATTGGGCCGCTTTTACAATGATTGGTTCGCCTTGGTAATTTTGAAGGAAGAGGGAAGAAGGAAGAAGGAAGAAGGAAGAAGGAAGAAGGAAGAAGGAAGAAGGAAGAAGGAAGAAGGAAGAAGGAAGAAGGAAGAAGGAAGAAGGAAGAAGTGCGTCGCCACGAAAAATCCCTATCTACATATCGACAATTTTGCTGGCGACGCACCTTAGGAACGAAAATTTAATAACTTACACTCTTAAAAGTGGGATGGGCGTCCCGCCCGTCCTTTATAGACCAATACGGTTTACTTAACACTATTTATGCCCGGAGATCCCCCTAAATCCCCCTTAAGAAGGGGGACTTTAAGAGCTTCTTGTCCCCCCCTTCCCAAGGGGGGTTAGGGGGGATCTGTCTTAAGTGAACCGTATTGCTTTATAGACGGGCGGGACGCCCATCCCACAATAATTAAAATTGTAAGTTATTTAATTCTCATTCCTTACCACAATGGTACGATCGGGAGCATCTCCGTTTTGCAAAAAGCATTTTTTAAACAGCGGACGCCAGGACGTACTACGAACCTTTTTTGTGATGCTAATCGACCGGACATGATATGATATGACTGATGACTAATTGTTAGCTGCTATCTGACTCAAGCGTTTGAGGATGCGGAGTACATCCTGTAGATTATTGGTGCGATTGCTAATTCCAAATAAATCAGATTTGGCATATCGCGGTGATTCTCCGTTGAGCAACTTGACAAAGATGAAACTGCCTCCTGTAGCAATCATGCCGTAACTCGGCTTCTCTGGGTTCGGGTTTGCCAGTAGATAAGCTAAGATTTGGGCCAGCCCCGCTTCAATGGAAAATGAAACTCGTTTCGATTCGATTACCATCAGCCACAACTGGTCTTTTAAAACTAAAGTATCCAGGCTACCTTTAATAATCACGCCTTCATCTTCTTCGGAAATTTCGACGGATTTTTCCGGTTTAATGTAAAATGGGTGCAGGTAAAACTCGCCGGTGAACAGTAGTGGAGAGACGATCGACAAACTGATGGTTTTTTCCAGCATCGGCGGATACTCTAGCAAGTTGAAGTAACCCGCTTTAATCTGATCTAGCTGTCGTTTCTGAAACTCTGTGATTTCTGGTAACTCCTCTTGCCATTCCGGGAAAAATTGGTCGTCTGTGACAAGTTGCAGGTTAAAAAGTGTTTTTAATTCTTCTAGCGTGACATTTTTAGCTTGAATAGTTTGAACCATAATTTCCTAGCCTTTATTTTATAGATATTTACAATTTTATCAAATTCCTCTACAACCAAATTGGTTCGTAGTGAGGACTTCAGTCCTTCTTTTTATGAGGACTAAAGTCCTCACTACGAACCGAAGATAGGCGAAGTTATAGTTTAATCTTACTAATTCCAAATTTTTTGTAGATTCAGAACAAATCCCGGCAAAACCTCTTCCCCAGAAAGGGTGAGAGGAGATTGTAAAACTTCAACTGGTTGACCGGGGCGATAAATTTCTACTTCTCGTTTTTTGCGGTTAATCAGCCAACCCAAACGGCAGCCATTTTCCATATATTCTTGCATTTTTGCCTGCGTCTTGTTCAAGCTGTCACTCGGAGAAAGAAACTCGATGACAAAATCAGGACAGAGGGGGATAAATTTGTCTCTTTGTTCGGGTGTCAAAGCTTCCCACCGCGATTTTTCGACCCAGGAGACATCGGGAGAGCGATCGGCTTTACTGGGCAGAGTAAACCCTGTGGAGGAATCAAACACTTCTCCGAGTTCGGTTCGATCGTTCCACGTCCAGATTTGAGCATTCGCTGTTGAGTTGCGTTTCCCTGTTTCTCCTCCGGTTGGCGGCATGACGATTAATTCTCCGTTGGCGTTGCGTTCTAGTTTCAATTCTGGGTGTTCTTCGCACAGTTGGTAGAACTGTTCGGAAGTTAGTTTGACAATGGAATTGAGATTTAAGGTGATAGCAGTCATGATTATTTACCTGCTGTGTATATGAACTAGATTAAGAACTAAAAATGGGATGATTCATTTTTAATTCTTAATTTTTAATTCTTAACTTCTAATTCTACTGCAATTGTTGGATGCGCTTGAGGGCATCTTGATATGCAGTTGTTCTGCCGCCTTGCTTGTAAAGTTCCGCTGCTTTTTGAAAGTCGGCAATTGCTTTGGCTTTGTCTTCTGTCAGGTAAGCTAAAGCTCGGTTGTAGTAGGCGTCGGCAAAACCGGGATTGGCTGCGATCGCACTCGTGTATGCTTGAATAGCGGTTCCACCGCGGGTGGGGTCGGGTTGTGGCAAGCCGGCAGTAATGAAAGTGCGGGCATTGCCGATATTAAAATGCAATTCTGGGCTGTATTTAGGATTGAAAGTGAGTGCTTTGTTGAAATCGGCGATCGCCTCCCAAGCCTCTCCCTGATCTAAGCGCGAAAGCCCTCGAAAATAATAGGCTTGGGCATCTTTTGGGTTAACGGTGGATACCGGGCCGATAGTTGTGGGAGTATTGTCTACTTTCAACTCGGATTTGTTGATTCCCGCCGCCACCAGTTTGGCGATAAAAGTATTAATGGGAACTGCTGCATTAAATCCTGTTTTAATTGGGGCGACTTCCCCGTTACTGATTTGGGCAAAACCGAATTCCCCTTGTCCGTGCAAACCGATGACTCGGGCTTCAGAGTCGAAAACTGGCCCGCCACTCATGCCACTCCAAGTGACGGCTTGATACCGCAAAGTGTAACCTTCCCGGCGATCGCGCGGGCGGCTGGTAACGAGTCCGGGAGACATTTCTGGTTCTCGTTCGGCCCCAAAGAGTCCGCCCGTAGCGGGATAGCCGTAAACGAAGATTTGAGTGCCGATGACGGCTTTGTCAGAATCGGCTAGCGTCGCCACTGGATATTCTTCGGGACTTTCAAATTTGACTACTGCTAAATCCGGATCTGTTGGGGCTGTTTGCAAGCGGGTGACGTTGCTTACTTGATAGTTTTTGCCCGCCGACGTGCGAACTGTGTATTTCACGTCTGCTTTTTCTACGACGTGATTGACTGTTAAAACTGTGTAAGTTTTGCCGTTTTTGGCAATAATTACCCCGGAACCGTCTCCCAGGGAACTATTGATTTGTACTGTCAGCGGCCCGGCGATGCTGGCGACTTCTTGGGGAGTTTTGGCGATCGCCGGTTGGCTGATGACTATGGTTAAGGCTGCGGTGGTTCCTGCTAGCAAGGTGGTTAAGGTGTCATAACGAGAAAAATTCATATTCATGGCTGTTGCTAATTGGTAGTTTGGTATGGGAGTTCGCTGCGGTTGGTGGTTTGGGCTTTTTTGGTTTTTAGTTTGATTAATGTTTTGACGCTATTGGCGATCGGCTTTGTTATTTACTGATAATTTTACTCGCTTTTTTGTTCCGCGATTTCCTATCTAGACATTCAGTTGTAAGGTATGTCAGGCTTGCAATGTCTATAATAAATTAGGCTTGGCCTTTGACGAACCCTACTCACTATGGATGATTCATTGCTATGTGGTAGCTTGTTCGCTAATTGTTGGATGCAAAAGTAGAAGCGGTACGTTGTTGGGCTTTAGCCCTGAAAGAGCGCCCAAGCGCAACTACGTACCTTTGAAAGAGCGCTGAAGCGCAACTACGTACCTTCAAGAGCGCTGAAGCGCAACTACGTACCTTCAAGAGCGCTCAAGCGCAACTACGTACCTTCAAGAGCGCTCAAGCGCAACTACGTACCTTCAAGAGCGCTCAAGCGCAACCTATGTAATTTGATGTTTTGTGGCCCATTGGACGATCGCCTCAGTCAACCCATCTAATGTATATTCTGTCGCTTCTACGTCTAACTTGCCCAATAAATTCTGGCAGCTTTTGGAGGTTTCCGGGCCGATGGATGCGATACAAACTTTTTCTAGCCAATCCTGAGATAAGGAGAATTCGGGAGTTGTTTCGAGGAGGTGGCAAAAGTTATGTACGGTTTTGGAACTGGCAAAGGTTATGATATCTACGGCTTGATTCTGGAGTGCGGCTAGGGCGATCGGATCGATTGTTTCGGGACAGCAAGATTGGTACGCTGGTACTTCGATTACTTGCGCTCCTTTGGCGGTGAATTCTTTGACTAAAACTTCTCTTCCCCCACTTTCTACTCTGGGAAATAAGATTTTGCAGTTTTGCAAATTGTCGGGGAAGTTTTCGACTAGGGAATCGGCGACAAAGTTGGGGGGAATAAAGTCGGGTTGTAGTGAGTGCGATCGCAAACTTTCTGCTGTCTTTTTCCCAACTACTGCTATTTTAATGCCAAACAAGCTCCGCGCGTCTTTGCCTTTTGCTTGCAATCGTTGAAAAAAACAGTCTACGGCGTTGTGGGAAGTGAGAATTAACCAGTGAAAGCTTGACAATTGTGCGATCGCGCTATCCAACGGTTCCCAACTTGAAGGCGCACCAATTACTAAGGCTGGCATTTCGATCGCGCGGGCACCCAGTTGCTGGAGTCGATCGCTAAATTGACCAGACTGGGAGGCCGCGCGGGTGACTAAAATCGTTTTTCCGGCTAGCGGTTGGCTGTGGTTAGCGGTGACAGGTGTATGGCTCATGTTTGTGCTTTCTGGCCAGATTAAAAATTCGCGCAATCTAACTACTTCCCCAATGACGATGACGCAAGGCGATAGAGATTCACCTGTTGTTTGTTGTACAATGTCGGAGAGCGTGCCGATCCAGATTTGCTGTTCGGGGCGGCCGCAATCTCGGATAATGGCGATCGCAGTTTCGGGCGATCGTCCGTGTTTTTGTAATTGCCAGACTATCTCGCTTAAATTGCGCCCTCCCATCAAGATTACCAGAGTTTCTATCCGCACTAAAGCTTCCCATTCCAGCGCATCCGGTTCGTGGGCGCTCATCACTGCAAAACAGCGGCTCATCACCGGATCTGTGAGGGGAATTCCTGCTAGCAAAGGTGCCGCAAATGCTGACGAGATTCCCGGCACAACTTCAAATTCGCAGCCTGCTATAATTAATGCTTGAATCTCGGAACTGGAGCGACCAAAAATAAATGGATCGCCACTTTTAAGTCTCACTACTTGTTTGCCAAGTTGGCAATGTTCTACCAGCAAACGGTTAATTTCTTGCTGCTGGGTGGAAGGTTTGCCACCGCGTTTCCCTACTTCTATTTTCTGACAAGTGACTGGAATTAATGCGAGTTGCGGGATGTCGATGAGTGCGTCGTAGATTAAGACTTCGGCTTGGGAGAGCAGTTTTTGCGATCGCACTGTCATCAAGTTACAATCTCCGGGCCCCCCACCGACTAGATAAACTTTTCCTTTTGAGTTTTTCATAAGTCATCCTCGATAGTATAATTTAAGGAAGAAGGAAGAAGGAAGAAGGAAGAAGGAAGAAGGAAGAATGAGCAATTATGAAATAACAAATACTAATGCCCAATCCCTCCGCTTCGCTCCGCCCAATGCCCTGTTTGGCCAATGCCCGATGCCCAATCCCCAATCCCCAATCCCCAATCCTTAACCAAAAATCCTATATTTATGCAGATTATCACCATCACGGCCGCCGATGCAAATTACTTTGAACTGGTGCGAGGTACTATTTTATCGGTGCGGGAAAAACCAGAGGGCGCTAATGTGGCGATCGGCTTTTTCGATCTAGGCTGCACTCCCGAACAATTGGAGTGGCTGGAAACACAAGTTAATATTATTCAAAAACCCGATTGGGAGTTCAACTTTCCCGGCAAAAATGAAGCACCTCACTATCTCAAAGGACTTTTAGCTCGTCCGTTTCTGCGCCGTTACTTCCCGAATTTCGACATCTACCTGTGGATAGATGCTGATGCTTGGGTGCAGGATTGGCAAGCTATGGAATTATTCGTAAAAGGCGCGGCAAAACGGGGTTTAGCAGTTGTTCCAGAATTAGATAGAGGCTATTATTTAGCTTATGGCAAATTGCCTTGGTACTGGGAATTTGTTTATCGCGATTATCAAGCAGCTTTTGGGGAAGAAGTTGCCAAACAGTTGCACAGCTATCCAACTATCAATGCAGGTATCTTTGCGCTGCACAAAGATGCGCCGCATTGGGAACTTTGGGCGGAATATCTGGATGAGGGATTGCAGCGGCACGTTTCTTTGATGACTGACCAAATAGCGTTAAATCGGCTCGTTTACGGTACTGAAATGTTCGATCGCACAGAGATGCTGCCGGCTGGGTGCAATTGGAGCTGCAACTTCGGTTTGCCCGTCTGGGACAAGCAGCGACGCTGTTTTGTGGAGCCGTATTTGCCGCACGGGGCGATCGGCATTCTGCACATCACAGGTCACAAGCACGACTTGGTAAAATTAGCAACAACCGACGGGAATCAAATAGAAATTAGTCTCCGCTACCAACCGATTCAACCGCCAGTATCCCCACAATTAAAATCAGAAAAAATGACAGTACAACCACCATCTCAAATTCAAAATAATACATTACCTGTCGGAGATTACGTCTCGCCCGAACTAAAAATTATTCTCCCAGATGCGTACTTTCCCAACATGATTGTGGGCGATACTAATACTTGTCCGTGGCCGTATCTGCGCCGGGAAATCAAGCACAATTGGTATGTCGATCGCCGTGCTAGTTCAGTCGGATTTCTCAGTCGCGACGAAGCACACATCCTTTACAATACAGCCCTGCAATTTTCAGGTAAAAAAGCCTTAGAAATCGGCTGCTGGCTGGGTTGGTCTGCTTGTCACTTAGCACTCGCCGGAGTTGAGTTAGATGTCGTCGATCCGCTATTAGAAAGAGATGATATTAGACAAAGCGTAATAGATTCAATTCAAGGCGCTCTCAATGCGTCTGGCGTGCAAACTTCCGTTGAACTCATACCCGGTTACAGCCCCCAAAGAGTAGAGCAATTAGCAAAGGATTTGAACCGGAAATGGTCGTTAATTTTTATTGACGGAGAACACGAAGGTGATGGGCCGTTAAATGATGCGATCGCCTGCGAAAAATTGGCAGAAGAAGATGCAATAATTTTATTTCACGATTTAGCTGCTCCGGCTGTTGCTAAGGGTTTAGATTACTTGAAACAACAGGGTTGGCAAACGATAGTATATCAAACAATGCAAATTATGGGTGCAGCTTGGCGGGGGAATGTCGAGCCTGTAAAACATCAACCCGATCCTAATATTTATTGGGATTTGCCAGCACATTTGCAGGGTTATGAAATTAGCAGTTTAAACGGTATTGATTCGACCCCATACAGTAAAAAAAATAAACAAAAACAGTCATCTTATACAAGAGATTTCTACGAATTAATAGGAGAAGGAACTCGCAGTTCTGCTATAGAAATTATTCCCCTGCTGTTAGACTTGCTGCAACCAAATTTACCTAAAAGTGTAGTGGATGTGGGCTGCGGTACGGGAAGTTGGTTGGCTGCTTTTCATAAGTTGGGAATTGCTGACTGTTTGGGAATAGATGGCGATTATGTCGATCGCACTCTTTTACAAATTCCTTTAAATCAGTTCCAATCCGCCGATTTAAAGCAACCGCTGCAATTAAAAAGAAAGTTTGACTTAGCAATTTCTCTAGAAGTTGCAGAACATTTACCAGGTACCTGTGCTGAAACCTTTGTTAATTCTCTCACTAAACTAGCACCAGTAATTTTGTTTTCGGCTGCGATACCGTTTCAAGGAGGCGTCGAACACGTTAACGAACAGTGGCCGCAATATTGGGTAAATTATTTTCATACAAAAGGTTTTGCAGTCGTGGATTGCTTGAGGAGAAAAATATGGAACAATGACAAAGTAGAGCCTTGGTACGCTCAGAATATATTTATTTTTGTTAAACAAGAATATTTATCGAGATATCCAATGTTAGAAAGTGAATATCAAAACACGGATTTGAATCAATTAGCGATTGTACATCCCAAGATTTATTTTTATAGCTTGCAAGCTGCTCAAAAGTCAGCCCAAACAGAAAGTTTCAGGCAAATTTCTGCATCCCAGCAATTGGAAAATCGACCGTTGGTATCTGTGATTGTTCCCTGCTACAATCAATCTCACTTTTTGCCACAAGCGGTAACTAGCGCAATTAAGCAAACTTACAAAAATTTGGAAATTATCATTGTCAATGATGGCAGCTTAGATACTACAAGCACAGTTGCCAAAAATTTAATAGCAGCAAATCCCCAGCATAAAATCAGGCTGGTAGAACAAACAAATCAAGGGCTGTCTCTGGCAAGAAATGCGGGAATAGCAGCAGCAAATGGTGAATACATCATGCCTTTGGATGCCGACGATATTTTAGCTGAAAATGCCTTAAATAGTCTTTTAGAAATATGCTTAAAATCTCATGTACCTTGTGTAGCATTTGGTTCTTATCAAATGTTTGGCACAGAAAATCGCATAGTACCGAGTAGCGATTTGTATTCGCCGGAAAACATCAAGCACTCTAACATGATTCACCCGTCTTCACTGTATCACAAATCTATTTTGGATTTAGTGGCAGGTTATAAAATTGGGATGAAAGAAGGTTACGAAGATTGGGAATTTTGGGTCAATTGTCACAGACATAATATCCCATTTTTCGGAACGAAAGAAGTAGTTGTCAATTATCGGCGTTCCCAGGGTTCTATGTTGGAAAAAGCTCAGCAACATCATGAAAAGTTGGTAGCACAAATTGTTTGTTACAACCGGGATATTTATGATATTGAAAGCGTGAAGAATGCTGAGAAATTCTTGGAAGCAATCGCAAATTAATCTTTTTTATCTGGTAGGGTGCGTCGCTGCTATATTTTTGATTTTCATTGCAGATTGTCGAGTGCGACGCACTCTACATTATCTATCGGTGGATTGAAATTGTAATTTCAACCTACATTTTATTTGTAGGGGCGGGTTCGCCAACCATACATAATAATCACCGACAATTAATATAAACCCGCCCCCGCCCCACCGTAAATCTGAATGTACATTAATATTGTTTGTTGGGTGAGGGCGGGTTTTTGAAATTGTTAG
>NZ_JAEQDD010000093.1:0-25307 GCF_020737885.1 Microcoleus sp. PH2017_34_RAT_O_A
TCAGTTTCATGATAGATTTTAGAGACATAAGATACGCTGCACACTGAAATTATCTTTGGGTCATTATAGGATCAATCATTCTGTGGTGCTCCCTTAGGTAAAGCAAGTTTAACTAAAGAAGGTCGAGGCTACTTTTACAGAATTCTCTAATTGTTGATGCCAATTACTTTCTCTTTGATATTTTTAAATTAGGCAGCACGAAGCAACATCAAAAACAAATAGTCCACCAGCCATGTCATTCTTGTTACAACTATAATCAAAGAAAATGAAGTCTAAATCAGTTACCCAAATCAGTGGTATTCCCGGTCAATTAGTCGGTGCAGTTCCCGTCCGAACCAGCGGTACAGGAACTCTTAAAATTGTTGGGGATACCTTACAAGGAAATTTTACTTCATTTTTTGGATTAGAAATCAAAGAAATTGTCATTCCAATTCAAAATGTCAAAGCAGTTGAAATTGGGGAAGGCTGTACTTGGTGGCTGCTCGGACTCGGAATTTTAACCCTCGGGTTATTCTTCATTGGTATTATCTTCATTGTGTTGGCTTTTGTTGTAAAACAGCGTTATATTGCCATTTACACGAGTAGTAGTAATCTCATTCTGTTTTGTACAAAAAATGATAAAGTTAACCAGTTTCGGAACGAAATTATAGAAGCTTGTCGTCCGAAACCGAGCTATATTCCCCGACCTTCTCAATCTCCCCCACCACCACCTTCTTTGCCAAATTGATTGATACTTAGCTAATCTGTGCTGACCCAAAATCCACAGCCATTTTAAATATATAGAAAGGCTGAATTATGGTCAACTTCCACCTTGGATTAAGTCGGGAGAATAAACGTCAGCCAAAAGCGATCGCCCTTTTATATCTAATCCCAAATCCTACTTAAATACCCCCTCTAACTCTTAGTCCGCTTGGTAAGGACTTCGTTTGTATAGACGCGGTTTCAACCGCCGAGTCTCAACGCAAATTAAGGTGCGCCGCAGCGCACCCTACAGAAGCAATCATCAATCTCGCAACTTCAGCAGCGGTTCAATCTGCTGCCTTTGAAACTGCAATTCATCCGCCAAAGGCTGGTAAATTTCTCGATCGCCCTTTTCATCGCAATAATCCCACAAACCATTGTAACAGTGGCGATCGTCATCCCAACCCGGATGGTTGACAATCGGATACAAACAAACTCCGTCTATCGGAACGCCCGCTTTCATTGCCGCCGCTACCTCAGTGCACACATAATTGAACCAGACAGGTCTAAAATCGTCTTCAGTACCCGTTTCTGCGATGAATAAGGGGCGGCCGTAGCGATCGAACACTTCTCGCAGCAATTCGCGAAACGGGCGGTACAGCTTGTCGGTGTATTTCATCGGATCTTCATTGTGAATCCACTGATTGCGATCGTAATAATTCACCCCAATAATATCGAGATACTTTTCCTTGCCGCCAAGTTCGGGGCGAAAGCGTCCCGCCAACATATCCCAAGCTTGATATTGAGATAAGCGATAACCTTCCGCCACGTCTTTATCTTCCGGTTTGTCAGGATCGGCAATAATGTTAATTACTGGGTCGATTTGAACGATGCGGCTGCGGGGATTGACTTCCCAAACAGATTCTATCGCGGCGATCGCAGCTTTGATCAACTGGATTTTCAGCTCGTCTCCGCGTCCTTTAGCAAAAGGATTGATGTAGGCGACATCGCCGCCGGCCCAAGCAATAAATGAAATTTCATTGACAGGTGTCACGAAAGGTGTTTGGTCGGTTTCGTTAGCCAGCACTTGCATAAAAGCACGCACCATATCTGCAAATCTGGTCACGAATTCGGGACTAAAAATATCAATATCGTCGGGCCAGCCGTAGTGAAACAAATCCCAAATTACCTGCATTTTGGTGTCGCGGGCGGCACGAATTATGGGGAGAGAACTGGAAAAATCGTATTTTCCGGGCGACTGTTCGATTAAGTGCCAGCGGAGGCCTTCGCGGACTGTGTAAATGCCTTGTTCTTGCAAGCGCTGGTAGTCGGCGATCGCAAATTTATCGTGGCCGGTGGCGGCTGTGACATCGAGGCGTTTTCCCGATCGCAATTTGTGGGTGGAACATTCAAATCCGCCCAGGAAAAAACTTTGAAACATTATTAGGTAATGGGGAATGGGGAATGGGGAATGGGGAATGGGGAATGGGGAATGGGGAATGGGGAATGGGGAATGGGGCCTAAAAGCATTGGGCATTAGGAATCGGGAATTGGGCCGAAAAGCATTGGGCATTAGGAATCGGGAAGAGGTTCATAAATGATTGAGACTTGCTATATCCAATAACTTGGAACTGCGGGCAATTACCAATTACCAATTACCAATTACCAATTACCAATTACCAATTACCAATTACCAATTACCAATTACCCATTCCCAATTACCAATTACCAATTACCAATTACCAATTACCAATTACCCATTCCCAATTAGCACTGAGTAATCGCTGGCGGCTGCGAACTTTCTTCGGGAATATCCCAGCCGAGAGTTGCCGCGGCGATCGCCTCTATGGGAAATTTGGGAGTGCGATCGGCATACAGCAAACCGTTAGCTTCTTGGAAAGTATCGGTCAACTGTGTATAGCAAAATCCGCTGAACATTTCCACTCGATTTACTACTTTCAGCAGCGCGCTGTAGCGGTGTCGCAATTCCTGCGTGTCCGACGCCCGCACGTAGCCCCAAACCCTGAGATAATCAGGGTTTTCGCGGCCGGCGCAGGCTATTCCGCCGAATTCCGTCAGCATCACGGGCTGTCCTTGGTGCGGGTGTCCGTCGAGGGTGAGGACTCGCCCGCCGGGACGCCCGCGATCGAACAAATCGGCTAGCTGGACTTCGGGCCCGTAGCGTTTTGCCACAGTTTGCGGGTTGTTGTCGTAGTCGTGAATAGCGAGGATGTCGGTATCGATGCTTTCCCAGCCGTCGTTACCGATGACGGGGCGAGTGGGATCTAAGGTTTTCGTCAAAAAATATAAGGCTTGCACGTAGTTGCGGTGGGCTGCGGCTTCGACTAAATTCGGAACTCCCCAGGATTCGTTGAACGGCACCCAGACTACGATACAGGGGTGGCTGGAGTCGCGATCGATCGCTTCCGTCCACTCCCGCGTCAACCTGTCAACGGCCTTGGGAGTGAAGCGGTAGGCGCTGGGCATTTCTTCCCAAACTAACAGCCCCAGCACGTCGGCCCAGTACAAAAATCGCGGATCTTCGATTTTCTGGTGTTTGCGGACGCCGTTGAAACCCATTGCTTTGACTAATTCGACATCGTGGCGCAAAGCTTCGTCGGATGGCGCCGTCATCAGGGTATCGGGCCAGTAACCTTGATCGAGCACCAGTCTCAGGTAGTAGGGGCGGCCGTTCAGCATGAAGCGATCGCGCTGAATGCTGACAGTCCGCATCGCGGTGTAAGATTTAATCTCGTCAAGCAGTTTGCCGTCGGCCCACAGCTCGACTTGTGCGTTAATTAATGTAGGTTTTTCCGGACTCCACAGCAGTTCGTTGCGGTAGTCGTCGATACCCGGGTCTGAAAGGGCGATGCGGCGGTGGATTTCGCCGTTGATCACTTCGTAGGTGTCGTTGACCAGCAGCAAACAGCCGATCGACAGTTTAACTTTAATTTGAATCCCCGACTGGCGATCGCCCGCCACAAACGCTTCAAAGCCGATTTCCCAGCGTTCAAACTGCGGAGTCCACCGGATGCGATCGATATAAGTATGAGGCACCAATTCTACCCACACCGTCTGCCAAATGCCCGTCGTGCGCGGATACCAGATGCTGTGCGGTTCCACTTGCCAATCTTGCTTGCCGCGCGGTTTTGCCAAATCTTGCGGGTCGTCCTGGGCCCAAACAGTCACCCGCTGCGGCCCGATGGGGTTAAGAACTGCTGTAATGTCTGCGGTGAAAGGAGTGTGCCCGCCTTCGTGTTCGATGACAAACTGACCGTTTACCCAGACGCGGGCGCGGTAGTCTACAGCGCCGAAGTGGAGGAGAACTCTGCTTTCTGTGTGGGGCAGGTCGAATTCGCGATCGTACCAACAGTTAGCGTGAAAATTCGTGTCGCCGATCCCGCTTTTGATTGATTCGGGAACAAACGGCACTTCTATAGTGTGACTCCAGTCCGTAATGTCGATCGGCTGCACGCAGCGTCCCGCGTCATCATAAGCAAACCTCCACTTACCGTTCAGACAAATCCAGTTACTGCGGCGCAATTGAGGGCGCGGATAACCTGTTTTCCGCCCTTGAACAGTCACCTTATTGTCTAGAGTGGAAGACTCTTCAATATCGCAATTTTCTAGTTCTATACCTAACCAACTCATCGGCACATCTACCCGAAGTTATATTTATAGGTTAGCGATTATTCCCGCGACTTTGACAAGTTTTTTGCAATCTAATTTATCGTTAAAAAATTAAATTTTTTGACTTCAAACAGCCTGAGCTTTACTTGGTCTTGTGTCCGGCTTTTCTATACTTGTAGGGTGCGTCAGTCAGCTAACAGCGCTTAAAATTAAGCTATGATTCTCACTGACGCACCCTGCGATCGGTATAGGAAGCATGAGTCTTGACTGCAAAGTTTAGCTAGCTACAGTTTGCAAAGCTCCTAAAGGTTCAGCTAGGTCACTTTTGACCAAGAATTTCACAGGTGGTACCCGCCACGTGATTTATCCGTGGAATCAATCCCAAATCGAAAATCGAAAATCCTCTCTTCCCCCGAATTTATCCGTGGGGTCCTTCTTCCGGAGGTGGCAAACACTGAAATATCTGTTCTAGTCCCGTGAGTTCAAATAGCATTCTAACTTGTTCGCTCAT
Organism: Microcoleus sp. PH2017_34_RAT_O_A; assembly: GCF_020737885.1. Classification (NCBI taxonomy): domain Bacteria; kingdom Bacillati; phylum Cyanobacteriota; class Cyanophyceae; order Oscillatoriales; family Microcoleaceae; genus Microcoleus; species Microcoleus sp. PH2017_34_RAT_O_A. Next base: position 4,823 of record NZ_JAEQDD010000093.1, read on the forward strand.
GGCAGATATCAAAAGTATACATCCGCTGTCTCTAACTAATTTCATAATCGCCACTACAGCCATTAATTCCGAATTTTTAAGGAAAATGATATTTGAGAAATCGAGCATCAGAATTTTGCCACCGCTTTCAATTAGGCGCTCTATTTCTTTCTGAAACTGAGGAAATTGAGAACCTTCCAAAACCTGATGAGACAAAACAGTTTTAACGATAGTGCTCATGTTCACCTTAACCCTTGTTTGAATTGTTTAATAACTTTTGAGAAAAGCAGAGTAAAGTGCGGAGCGCGCACCTTACATTTTTGCCATAAAAAATTGGTTGAAAGCCGGAACCCGATCGCGAGAAATTAAAAGAAGACAATTCATTACCCCAATGCTCTTCCTTATAGGTAGAGGTCGCCCTCATCTGTCAACCGTCAACTGTCAACTGTCAACTGACATTTTTAGCCTTACCAACTCACAGCTTGCAGCTATAGCAATCCTAAATCATTTGTGAATTTCTTACTCCCTCCCCTTAATAAGGGGAGGGTTGGGGTGGGGTAAAAAACTTTACGACTCATTTGGGACTGTTATACTTGCTAGCAGATTTGCCATTGCCGTTAACAGCAGCAACTTCTAGAGAAGCAGCGGCTGGGAGTTCAGCAACTGCGTTCGACGAACTCAAATTAGAGGCAGCATCGTTAAGATTTGCCGCCAATTTAATCACCGGATTGGTCGTAATTTGAGTATAAGTTGTCAAAGCTTGAGCGACAACTTGATCCATGTTGTAATACCTGTAAGTCGCCAGCCTTCCCACAAAAGAAACTCCGGGAGTTGCATCAGCCAAAGCCTTATATTTCTTGTAAATTTCCGCATTTTCCGGACGCGGAACCGGGTAGTAAGGGTCTCCCTCAGCTTGGGGATATTCGTAGACAATGCTCGTTTTTAGATGCTCTTGTCCGGTGAGGTATTTAAACTCCGTGCAGCGAGTATATAAATGCTCATTCGGGTAATTTACCACCGGTGCAGCTTGGTGTACGGGTGCGTTCAGCGTTTCGTGCTTGAATTCCAAGGAACGGTAAGGCAGTTTCCCGTAGCAATAATTGAAATAGGAATCCACCGGCCCGGTATAAATCATTTCCCCGTAAGGAATAAAACTCTCAATCTCGCGGTAGTCGGTATTCAGCATCACCTTGATGTTTGGGTGAGACAGCATCTTTTCAAACATCCGAGTGTAGCCGTGCAGCGGCATTGCTTGATAGGTATCGGTGAAATAGCGATCGTCCCGGTTAGTGCGGGTGGGCACGCGCGCAATCACTGATTTGTCGAGTTCCGACGGATCCATTCCCCACTGTTTGCGAGTGTAGTTGCGGAAGAATTTCTCGTAAAGTTCGCGGCCGACTTTGCCGACAACGACATCTTCGGAAGTGCGAATGTAATCCTTTGGTTCGGCTACTTTTGCGAAGAAATCTTCAACTTCAAATGATGTCAGATTCAGTCCGTAAAGTTTGTTTACGGTGTTGAGATTTATCGGAATTGGCAGCAGTTGACCGTCAACGCTGGCGAGGACGCGGTGTTCGTATGGCCGCCACTCGGTGAACTGCGAAAGGTACTCGAAAACTGGGCGCGAATTGGTGTGAAAAATGTGGGGGCCGTATTTGTGAACGAGGATGCCGTGATTGTCGTAGTGGTCGTATGCGTTGCCGCCGATGTGGTTGCGGGTATCAATTATCAAGACTGTTTTTCCCGCCTGAGTTGCTAGTCTTTCGGCAATAACGCTACCTGCAAATCCGGCTCCGACAATTAAATAGTCAAACATTAAAAAACCTCTGGTAATGGGGAATGGGGAATGGGGAATGGGGAATGGGGAATGGTTATTAGTTATTAGTTATTAGTTATTAGTTATTGGTAGCAACTCCAAACTACTAACTATCAACTGTCAACTGCCAACTGCCAACTGCCAACTGCCAACTGACTTCTTACTTGCGATCGCACTTTCGATCAACCCCAGCATTTCGCCCCAGGTATTGTCCCAAGAATTGTCTGCTAAAAAGGCGTCAACTTCGCTCAGCCACTTGGCCCGATCTTCCGAAGTTTCGCCCATAATTTCTTCAGCAGCAGCAACGAATTCTGCCACATTGCTCGCAATCCGAACCAAGCCGTTATCTCCGTAGGGGCGCACCACGTCGCGGATCGCAGTAGAAATCACCGGTTTGCCGGCAGCGAGGTATTCGGGAGTTTTCGTCGGACTAATAAATTTAGTCGATTCGTTAATCGCAAAAGGCAGCATTGCTATATCCCATCCGCCCAGATATGCTGGCAGTTCTTGATAAGATTTGCCGCCGAGATAGTGTATGTTTGGGTGAGTTGGTAGAGTAGCAGGGTCTATTTTCACCACCGGGCCAATTATCACTAAATGCCAGTCCGGCTTCGCTGCGGCAATGCCGCGCAGCAGTTCGATATCCATGCGTTCGTCTATAACCCCAAAAAATCCCAAACGCGGGTGAGGAATATCTTTTTGATCGGTCGGTTCTTCTGAAAGATTTCTCGCTGTAGCAAAGTGTTCTTTTTCGATGCTGCTGGGGAAAGCATGAATGTTTGGATGCTGCTGCTGTTTTGCTTCGTAGAGGCTGTGTCCGCCTGTAAATACGACGCTGGCGCGCTTTAATAGTTGGGTTTCATTTGCTTTTAACTCCGGGTGCGCGCCGTGAAATGCTGACAGTTCATCCATGCAGTCGTAGACTACAGCTAGCGGCTTTAAGTGGTTTGTGAAACTGACAGCCATTGGTGTGTAATACCAGAGGATGTACTGGCTAATTTCGGCTGCTTGAAACAAATCATCAAGCATGGCTTGCTGAGCAGTTTGTGCAGTTTCTTCGCTGATTCCTTCGCTCAGGTGAGGTACTATTATCCAGACTCCGGTTTCGTGAATGCTGACATCAAGCCGCCAATCTGTAGCCGAGCTAAAAACAGGTTCTTCTACAAAAAATACGCGGCGATTTTTGGCGCAGCGGCCTAAGAGATGTTGCGGACGCTGATAGACGAAATTCCACCGCAAATGAGACAGGCAAACTAAATCCGGTGCATCTAAAGCAGCAGGTTTTGATAACTTAGCGCGCAATGCGGGTGAGGGTGCGAATTGAGAGGGAGATTTTGCGGGATCTATCGAGGTAAATCGGATCTCCCATGCTCGACCTTTATTGCTATAATTTTTGTTTACTGAGTTTTCTGGGGGGGACATAATTAGCCTCTGGAATTTGTCAATGAAAATTTGTTAATGAAAATTGGTTGGTGAAAATTTGTCAATAAAATATCCTTCTCAGCAGTGTCTTACTGAAATTCGCAAGCATCAATCTGAGAATTTTTATTTGACGAGCAAGCGCCGCATTCAGTGGGCCAAACAAAGCAAAAGTTTAGCTGCGGAAAAACACGCTTATCTGCTTTTTTCAGTATTGAAACTGGAGATAAGTTAATATTGTTAGACTTGCTATTGTTGCTAAATCTAACTCAGTTTTTCTGCCATTACTTCTATCTGAAGGATGACTTCGTTCTCAGCGCCTAGCTTGCACCCTTTTGAAAAGCGGTTAAAATGCCGATCGCTCTTGTAAAATGACTCTTAACTGGCAGGTACAGGGCGCTAGGATTTGAGATTTGAGATTTGAGCTTTGAGATTGAATAATTGGGAATGACTTATGAATTAAGGGTTTGAAGCTTGGCTACCGTTGCATTGTGTTTTTAAACAGGTGTTAAAACTGAGCAAGTTTTATGTTTTTATTTGGAGGGGAGAGAAAATTTGCGATCGAGCTTTTGTTGCTATTTGCTTTAACAAACTTCGCATTTTTTCAACTTATGCGATCGCACACCTACAAAATTTGTATCTTCATATACAATTGCTTTGCCGAGATTTATGACTTCCGATAGATTAACAATTGACAGTTTATGTATTTGGGTTAAACCCACATCTGGTACCCTTTTCAACTATACCGGAGATACCAGGTAACAGCGACGAGAAACGTAGGATTTTACGCGAGTCTGATACAAGAAACCAAGGTGACGAGATTGGTGCAAGATGTGAGGTTAAACTGACGCCCAGAGTACAAATCTCAATCATCCCTCTAAGGGCGGGTTTGCCGATATCTGCGATTCCCGCACCAAATATGGACGCAAACCGCGACTAGAAGATAGCAGCAACTTTACCAGAAAGAATTGGTTTAAAGCCCCAAGCCCGATCGGGATAAATTAAAATCAGACTATTCATGATTCCAATCCTCTTCCTTCCAGGTAGAGGTCGCTGTCAACTGTCAACTGTCAACTGTCAACTGAATGAAAGTCGGCGGCTGTCAATTTTGGCGATTCCCCCTCCAAAGGCAGAATCTTGCACCATCGAACTCTTTAAGAAATCGTGGGGAAAACCCAATTCAATGGCACTTACTGTGTCTAGCTGCTGCATTTGTTCGGGAGTTAATTCAAACTCCAGACAAGCGAGATTTTCTTGAAGTTGCGAGAGTTTGCGGGAACCAACAATCGGAATCACATCGACTGACTGTTGTCGCAACCAATTCAAGGCTACTTGAGAACTAGGTTTGCCAATTTCGGCTGCTATTTTACTAACTTCAGCCGCAATATTGAGGTCTCGTTCGCTAATTTTTCCAGATTCAGGTGAATTAAGTCGTTTAGCTTCGCCTGCGGTTTCTGAAATGTTGTATTTTCCGGTTAGCAAACCGCCTGCTAGGGGGCTCCAAGCTGTGACGCCAATATCGAAGGCTTTTGCCATGGGGAGCAAATCGCGTTCGGGAGTTCGCTCTTTTAAAGAATACTCGATTTGCAAGCCGATAAATGGTGTCCAGCCGCGCAGGTTGGCGATCGTATTTGCTTGAGAAACAATCCAAGCCGGTGTATCGGAAATGCCGATGTAAAGAATTTTGCCGGCGCGTACCAAGTCGTCAAAGGCGCGCATTACTTCTTCGACGGGTGTCGTAAAATCCCAAGCGTGCAGCCACAGCAAATCTATGTATTCAACTTGCAATCGCTTCAAACTGGCCTCTACTGCTTGCACCATATTTTTGCGGTGGTTGCCGAAACCGTTGATTTCGCCATTTTTCATGTTAAGACTGTATTTGGTGGCAACAACCCATTTTTCGCGATCGCCCCCGATGAAGTCACCGACATATTTTTCGCTGGTACCGTTGGTGTAGAGATTCGCGGTATCAATGAAATTGCCGCCCGCTTCTGCAAAGGCGTCGAACATCTTCCGGCTTTCGTCGTAGGAACCGCCCCAACCCCATTCTTCGCCAAAAGTCATGGTTCCGAGGCAGATTTCGGAAACGCGAAGTCCGCTGTGACCTAGTAGTTTGTATCTCATGTCACCTATCTGTTAGTTCATTGCGCTTAAGAGTATATATCTGAATTTGCTGTGTACGCATCAGTCGGAGGTGAGGGGCTTTGGGAGTGCCAAGAGTTCCCAGTTGGATTTTGAATCTTTTGTCAATTTAGGAATTGCAATTAAATAACTTAAGCGATACAGATTTCGGTTCGTAGTGCGGACTTCAGTCCGCACTACGAACTTTCATTCAGTCCAGCGACCAAATTAATACTCTAACTCAAGCTAAAATTGGGCAGTTTTCAGTTGACCTTCTGATTGTAAAGCTCGATCGAGTAAGCATGACTGTCAAAGTCGAAATTTGCCCCTAAAGTAGCTTAGCGCGATCGGCCTTTTCTTCCCAAAAACATCGCCCTTGTCGCAAAATTAACCCAGTGCTAAAATGATTTTAAAATCAACAAATCGCAAAGCAGTCCTATGCCCTCACCCTTTCCCGGCATCGACCCCTACTTAGAACACCCTGATTTCTGGCAGGAAACTCACCATTGGTTAATTTCTCTGATTGCGGAATCCTTAGTCCCCCAAATTCGCCCCAAATATGAGATCGCCATTGAAAAACGTATCTATCAAATTGACGACACCAATGACAATAATGATGACTCACTTTTAGTAGGTATCCCCGATGTAGCCATCAAACGCCAACCCAATCCCCCCGATATTCCTACTGGTTCAGTTGCCATTGCCACCCTCACAGTTCCCACTACCGTCAAAGTGCCAGCCCCTGAGAAAATTAAACAGACTTACCTAGAAGTACGAGAAATGGCAACTAGACAAGTTGTCACCGCAATTGAAATTCTTTCGACCGTCAACAAACGCAGTGGAGATGGCAGAATTACTTACCTCAAAAAACGCCAAAGTATTTTAGGTAGCTTAACCCATTTAGTTGAAATCGACTTGCTGCGAAAAGGGGAACCTATGCCCGTACTTAACAATTCTATTCAAAGCGATTATCGCGTTTTAGTCAGTCGCAGCAATCGCCGTCCCCTTGCCGAACTTTATGCCTTTAATCTGGGCGATTCTCTACCTGTATTTCTACTTCCCTTGCGCGAGGAAGATGTAGAACCTATTGTTAACTTACCAGAATTGTTCGCAGGTGTTTACGATCGCGCGGGTTATGATTATCGAATCGATTATAATCGAGATCCGATACCGTCCCTGTCAGAACAAAAGTTGGTTTGGGCAAAGGAACTTTTACAAGCAACTGGACTGCGAGATAATTAATCCTATTGGGAGCATCTCATTTTCACAAAAAGGATGTTTTTCTACAGTGCGAGCGGGGACAGCACTACAAATACAAAACTGAGATGCACCCATTCTATTTTACCTTATTAATATTAATCAACGTCTATATTATATACAGAAAAATTGCCACTTATACCATTTTTATAAAGATGTGCTATGGATGAAGTCTTAGCCCCCCCGAAATCGCGGGGGGGTGGGGGGTAATATCTAGTGCTACGGGTGCATCTCAGGCAAGGCGAATACATCCGTAGGGGCGAAGCATGACCGCAGAAAATATGGGATGATAACTGATAATTTATATGCGGTCATGCTTCGCCCTCTTCAAAAGTGAGATGCACCCTAGTGCTACTTTATGAAATTGGTATTACAACAACCCCTTAGGAGCGCGAATTAAATAACTTACAATTTTAATTATTGTGGGATGGGCGTCCCGCCCGTCCAGAAAAGACGGGCGGGACGCCCATCCCACAAATATGTGTAAATTATTTAATTTCTATTCCTTAGCTCGCATTCTCACGAAAAATGGTGAAGGCGAAAGCAGAGATTTTTCCTGTTGTACCTGCTCCCATTCCATCCGAATTTCCCGATCGATTTCTGCTTGAAAGTCGAAGTAATAAGCCATTGCTGCATGGGCTTCGGACTGCATCAAATAAGGATGCTGGCGGCACATTTCCTCCACTGACCAACCGTAAGCTAGATAATCCATCACAATCTGAGCAACCCGCACGCGCGGTATCCGCTGCAACCGTGCCGGTTGACCCGCTACTTTCTCGATATGAGGATAAATTAAAGCTGATGTCATTGCTTTTTGTATCTATCTCTACAGGAGCTTAGCATAAATATTATAACACTCAACCAAAATGAAAAGAATTAAAGAAGCCGATCGCCCTTTTATCCGCAAAAAGCGATCGCCAGACTAAGGTACGCACTGCACACCCTACATATAAAGTATGTGCGTCCAGGACTGCGGATATTAGACTTCTTGCAAAAATAGTTAGGACGGGCTAGAAGCCCATCCCACAAAAATCTTTTTTTCTTGTGGGATGGGCTTCTAGCCCGTCCCAAAATTTGATTAAAAGGACTTTTGCAAGAGGTCTAGTGTAAAAAACCCGAATTTGCTACAATCTCTTAGTCCGCCTTCGCGGACTTCGTTTGACAAGCAGCGATTTCAATCCCCAAATCATACAGGGGGTAGCTTCACCAAAAACGCCACACACTCAACATGAGAAGTCTGAGGAAAGAAATCCGCAGGCTGCACCCGCGCTAACTTATAATCCCCGTTTTCGCACAAAATCTTCAAGTCGCGAGCCAAAGTCGCAGGTTTGCAGCTAACATAAACAATGCGACTCGGTTTGATTTCCTTGATTGTTTCCAACACCGCGCGATCGCACCCTTTCCTCGGCGGATCGAGCAACACAATATCCGGTGTCAATCCCAAAGCAGGCAGCAAACTCTCTACAGTTCCCACCTGAAAATCGACATTTTTCAAGTCATTTAATTCAGCATTTAATCTGGCTTGCTCGATCGCAGTAGGTTGCACTTCTAAACCGATCGCTATTTTGACTTGTTTTGCCAGCGGTAAAGTAAAAGTCCCAATTCCGCAGTAAGCGTCAACCAAAACCTCGCTTCCGTGCAAATTCAACTCCCCGACAATCACCTGCAACAAGGCCTCAGCAGCCTCTGTGTTTACCTGGAAGAAAGTATCTGCCTTTAGCTGAAAATTCAAACCCGCAAACTTTTCTCGCAGATAAGACTGGCCAGCAATGCAGCGAGTTTCTGCACCAAATATCACATTTGTTTGAGCTGCATTCACATTTAAACAAACACCTACAAGTTGAGGATATTGTTTCAGCCACTCAGCAGCTTGTGCTTCAATTCCCGGCAACTCTCCGGTGCGAACTATTAAAGTTAGCAACATTTCTCCCGTGCGCCGTCCGATTCGCAAGGACAAATGACGCAATTCTCCTGTATGTTGCTTTTCGTCATAGACTGGCCAATCCCGCCAGTGAATGTCTTCTTTGACTTCTTTCAACAAAGGATTGAGGCGCGGATCTTGCACCGGACACTGATTTAGATTGACTAATTTGTGGGTGCTTTTTTGATAGTAACCTGCTTGCACTTGACCAGTCGCAGAAATTGCTACCGGATAAGTCGCTTTGTTGCGGTATCCCAAAAATTGGGGAAATCCTTCGATTTTTCCCGTTAAGATTTGATCGACTTGCACATCGTTAAATCCGCCAATTCTTTCTAAGGCTTGAATTATTTGATTTTGCTTGGCTGCAAGCTGATATTCATAATCTACGTGCTGCCACTGACAGCCACCGCATTTGTCGGCGACAATGCAGTTGGCTCGGATGCGGTGTTCTGATGCTTCCAGAAGTGTGTCCAACTTGCCTTTAGCATAGCTGGATTTGACTTGCACGAGGCGCACGAGGATGCGATCGCCCGTGACGGTATCGGGGACAAACACCACTAACTCACCAAAACGACCAACTCCGTCTCCGGTGTCTGCCAAGTCGGTAATCTCTATCTCAATCAGTTGACCTTGCTGGCAAGGGTTTGCCACTTTCGTCGAGTTTCGGGTGGGGAATTTAGATTTGGTCACAAGTAGTCGTGGTAGGATTTAATATGGTAATGCAATATCGCTCTCTCTTGTTTGAGATGAGTCGTAGCGAAGCGAGGCGCAAGCCATCGCACTCAAGCTCAAGTGCAGGCAGTCTTCCTGCTTCCGAACCCCTTTCTGCTACAGCCAAAGCTTGCGTTAGACAACATTGTCCTCGATCGAGCCTGTGCGATATGCTATTGGGGCTTGATGGGCCAAAACTCGTGAAACAGTCTAAATGTCTGCCGACATCCAAACTCTCGATCGCAGTTTTTGAATTTTTCCCAGAGTACCTTGGGACACAAGGAAACTAGCTTAGCTAGACAGGCGAGAATCCCCAGCCCATAATCTTTGATTTGGGTTGGGATGAAAGACGCGCGAGGATATGAGCGACCCTCCAAGAGATGTTGAGCGTAGCCAACCAGTAATGGAGGGTGGCGACGAGACGAGCAAGCACTCCGCAGTAATAATTGCGGTAAAATACTCATAGCTTAGATCAAAGAATAACAATCTGGGTCTAAGTCAAAAGTTTTGATGTGACAAGTGGGGCGGGACGTGTTCCTCACTATAAAACGCCGTAGAGGGAAACGATTGGAGTACCTTGAAGGAAGATCTTGATATCCTTGACCGGACTCAGATGCCTACAACATACCGCTTGCGGTTCGTGTAGGAGCGTCACTCACTAAGCATAACGCTTGCGGAGGTTGACCGCCTGCTTCTAAGATCGATTAATGTTAGCAGCAAGGTAAGTCGCCGAAGCAAGAATCTCATCTTTAACAGATGAGAATGTCAATGAATCTTTTCCTCAAATATCCTCAAATTTTGAATAACAATGAGCGTAGTTAGCCAATTTATTCTCCAAGCCGATGACGAACTTCGTTATCCCAGTACCGGCGAACTCCAAAGCATCAATGATTTTTTTAAGACGGGAGAACAGCGGGTGCGTATTGCTACTGCGTTGTCTGACAGTGAGAAAAAAATTGTTGAAGAAGCTAGCAAAAAACTTTGGAAAAAACGCCCTGATTTTATCTCCCCAGGGGGCAATGCTTACGGCCAGCGCGAACGGGCTTTGTGTCTGCGCGATTACGGCTGGTATTTGCGCCTGATTACCTACGGTATCTTGGCCGGTGACAAGGAACCGATCGAAAGCATCGGTTTGATTGGCGTTCGGGAAATGTACAATTCTCTGGGCGTTCCTGTTCCTGGCATGGTGGAAGCTATCCGCTGTTTGAAGGAAGCTTCTTTGTCTCTGCTCAATCAAGATGATGCTAAGGAAGCTGCTCCTTATTTTGATTATATCGCTCAAGCAATGTCTTAATTGAAGAGGCGATTTTTTTCATGGATGTGGCGGAACATTCGCGGGTGATTTTTGGGGTAATTTTATCTCGCCATTGCTCGCAAATGTTTCGCTTCTGTTGACAGTTGACAGTTGACAGTTGACAGTTGACAGTTGACAGTTGACAGAATCGAAGGCAATGGTTTGAGCAATTAACAGCGTCCTCACCGTCGGATGCGGTTCTTAAGTTTAGAAAATCTGCCTAATTTCTGCTAGGAAGCAATGCAGCTTGAGCTTTCCCAGATTTCTAAAATGTCTTGTCTTTCTATGCACATTTCAATTAAAAAGTCAATAGTTTTTTGGAGATATTGTTTGTTGAATTTCCGACTGTCGTGCTGAATTGATGTTTTGAGTTGCGAGAGTTGTCCAAGTGTGGGGCAGGTTTGGATTTGATGGGCGATCGCATTTTGCCATTCTTCCAACTTGCGGTACGAGATAAATTGTCCGCCTTTATGATGGTGTACGAACACTACATTAGCCCAGGATTCGACTCGCTTAATCAGATTTTGACTTATTTTCAGGAATTTGGCGATCGATCGGGCGGTGATACGGAGCTTTTTCGAGGGTTGGATGCGGCGAAACAGTGGTGTCATGGCTGAGTCACTCCTGAACTTGGGTGAGTTGGTGTATTCCTGTATTATATCATTCTACACGAATGCAGACAACTTGCAGTAATGTTTCTAAATGTGTCATGCTCAAATCCTGTGTGCAGCCTCGATCGAGGCCAAAGTACAGCTAGCTTAAGAGTTAAATTGGATCTTTCAAAATGCCGGGATTTCTTGACTTTAAGGCTGTCGTCGAGCAGGAAAAACTGCGCCCTGTGCGATTCACGGATACGGGACGCAATAGATTGGGCAAACTTCTGAAAGCAGCTAGAGAGATTCGCGGCTGGTCAATTATCGAAACAGAAATGGTCACAAAAGAATACGAGGCCGCTCTGTTTCGGACAGCAGGAGAGCCTGTACCAAAAGATGTCGGCATTAGTAATGCTACTGTCAGTCGCTACGAACGGGGAAAGCTAGAAAGTTTGGATTGGCGATCGCTCTCCCTGTTATGCTTTGTCCTAAAGCCGATCGACCCGGTAATAGGAGAAGCATTGGAACCCACAAACGCCCTTTATATAGCTTGCGAACATCCGCCGTACAACAATGCCAAACTCTATGACTAGATTATTTGCAATGGGGATGACTGATGGTTGTACCAAACGTTGAGGTTTAGCCGTCAAATGTCAGGACTCTCTAACAAGGCTGTGGCAGACAAAGAGCAGGAATTGCGTCCCGTTCGCTTCACGGAGACGGGGCGGATGCGTTTGGGTAAGATGTTAAAGGCTGCAAGACAGACAAAAGGTTGGTCTGTTAGCGAAACACAGTTCAAAACCAGGGGGTACGAAGAGGCGCTGTTCATCGCGACAAATCAACCCGTACCCAAAGATGTGGGTATCAGTGCAGCCACAGTCAACCGTTATGAACGCGGGAAGTTGGATAATCTAGACTGGCGATCGCTCTCCCTGTTATGCTTTGTCCTAAAGCCGATCGATCCTGTGACAAGTCAACCCCTCGAACCGACAAACGCTCTCTATATCGCTTGCGAACATCCGCCTTACAACGATGCGAAGCTCTACGAGTAGGTGAATCAGCTTTTTTGGGCGGGCTCGCGTGCCCACCCCACAAGAGCAATATTGAGTAATTGTGGAATAGGCATCTTGCCTGTTCTTGGGCATAATATTGATGACTAGCTTACTGCGGGCCCTTTTGCTTGGCCAGTAAAGCCTTAGCTTGTTCCCACAAAGCGTCTAACTCTTCGGGCGGATAATCGGATAAAGGTCGATCGCACGCAGCCTCAACTTTAGCAAACCGCTGTACGAAGCGATCGTTCGTTCCCTGCAAAGCAGCCGACGCATCTAAATCGTACCAGCGAGCCAATTGAATCAACACAAACATAATATCTCCCAATTCCGACTGCTGCGCGGCCTTATCCTCGTGTTTGAGAGCGTGTTCAAATTCCGCCATTTCCTCGTGAAACTTATCCCAAACGCCGTCTACACTGTCCCAATCAAAACTCACATCCGCAGCTTTTTGAGAGATTTTTGCAGCGGCAGTAATTGGTGGCAAAGTGCTAGCATAACGGCTCATTTTTGAGGCTAAAGTTGGTGGCTTTTCCGCAGTTATGCCCTTTTCTGCTGCTTTGATTTTTTCCCAATTTTCGTTAACTTCATCGACACTGTTAATTTCCGCATCCCCGAACACGTGGGGATGGCGCCGAATCAGTTTTTCCGTGATTCCCGCAGCGACTTCGGCGAAGGTAAATTGTTCGGATTCGCTGGCAATTTGAGCTTGCAAAATTACCTGTAATAATAAGTCGCCCAATTCTTCAACGATCGCACTTTTGTCTCCTTTACGAATCGCGTCGGCGGTTTCATAGGCTTCTTCGATGATGTGCGGAATCAGAGTTTCGGGAGTTTGGGCTAAATCCCAAGGACATCCGCCGTCGGGCGATCGCAATGAGGCCACAACTTCTATCAGGTTTTCGAGCGCTACGAGCGATCGACTGTGGGAATTAGACATTAGAATTTACCTTAAGTAGAAGGAAGAAGGAAGAAGGAAGAAGGAAGAAGGAAGAAGGAAGAAGGTAGAAGGAAGAAGGAAGAAGGAAGAAGGAAGAAGGAAGAAGGAAGAAGGAAGAAGGAAGAAGGAATACATAGACAGCCAGCTCGATCGCGAGCGATATTTTACATTTTATTAGGTGGATTTACTTGTTCACCTCTTAGATTTGCTAGACGTGCGGCGGGGAGATTTGCTTTTGCGCCTCTTAATAGTCTTCGGAGGGTGCAACCCGCTCAATCCTTTCTTTTTGAACTGTTTGTAAGCAGAACCGCCCCAATCGCTAAGATAGTGGCTCATCGCGCCCAATTCCAGACCGACGTAGATGGCTATAAATTCGATATAGTGTTCCAAGAGCGATCGACCGTAACCCAAAACCGCTTCCTGCCAATTTCCGGCTAAGTTGCCAATTTTTTCGGCGATCGTCAATCCCAAGACTCCTATAACGGCGATCCAGGTAGCGAGGTACAAGATTCGCAAAGCCGTGCCGATCAGAGGCCCGTGGGACAAAAAAGAGCGGTGGCGCAGGCTTTTTTGGTAGGGAAGCCAAATAAATTTGAACCATCCCCAGCGCTGATACTGACATGAGTAAATATCTAAATCCGGGCCAAACATCAGTCCGCCGACTAAGAAGCTGCCGGAAACGAGCAAAGTCAGGTTGCTGTTTTGAGTATGGCCAAAGGTGACGCCTGCCACCAGGGGCAAACACCATAGGGTGATTCGATCGTGCGTGCGGCCAGAGGGCATTAAAAGTTTATGATTTTTTTAGTTGATCTTTCTGGGATACTGTGATATGATAAGTCCCTGTAAGCGCAATTGGGCGATTAGCTCAGTGGTAGAGCGCCTGCTTTACACGCAGGATGCCGTAGGTTCAAATCCTACATCGCCCATATCCAATTGAAAAGCTGTTTCCACTGTTTCCAAGGGCTGGAAGTTTTAACACCTTCGCTCTGTGCCTTTGCTTGGCAACAGGCAAGATGCCTGTTCCACAAGAAGAAATTTAATGTCTTGTGGAATAGGCCGGACAGCCTGTTGTTAAAAAAACTTATTGGGAATGGTGCCAGATGTCCGATCGACCAAACTTAACATTTTGTGGCGGATGTCCCACAAGTTGACACCCAATGCTGGAAAATTAATCTATTGATTGATTTTCCTTTTTAACATCGTCAGATATATGAAGCCTAAAATAACTAGCCCGATCGCCTGGAAACAAGCTGAACTTCTCATGCAGCCGGCGATGATCCGAGTGCTAGACAACATCCGCAAACAACTAGAGGAGTCAGTCTGGACAGGAACTTATCAAGAAGTGCAGGTTCCGATTCCCGGCTATCAACTAATTTTAGAGCATCAAGGCGAGCACAGATCCGTCGATATTTGGGAACTTTGCTATCGAGTCTGCTTTGTCAACTACCAGCGGGCCCACACTCAAATGCAAAGCCAGGAAGTTGTAATTGACACTTTTTTAATTGACGAGGACACTGGCGATGTAGACTGGAATCGTCTTGATGCCAAAGCGAGTCAATTAATACAAGAAGTTTTTGCTAATTTGAGTCAGTTGACAGTTGACAGTTGACAGTTGACAGTTGTCATGGGTAGTTAGAAACCGGGTTTTTTCAGGACAAACGCGTTACAGCCAGAAGATTATGAAAAAAACCCGGTTTCTCGGCCTGTGAGTGCGATCGCAAACTCAAAACCAAGCATTAATAATTCAATACACGCTGAAAGCTTAAATCTCAAATCCTATGCTAATTCAAGAATTGCACGACATTCAAGCCGCAGCAGGCGCTACTTTTGCAGAGTTAGCAACCACAGAAACAGTCCCTATCAGTTTTGGTAACGACGGTGCCGCCATCGCAGCAACTAAACAAGGTGTGGCTTTGTGCGATCGCACTCACTGGGGACGCATTCAAATCTCCGATAGCGATCGCCTGCGGTTCTTGCACAATCAAAGTACCAATAACTTTAACATACTCAAACCCGGTCAAGGTTGCGACACCGTGTTCGTCACATCCACAGCTAGGACGATCGACCTCGCCACCGCCTATGCTACAGAAGATGCTGTAATATTGCTAGTTTCAGCCAACCGCCGCCACCAATTGCTCGAATTGCTCGATCGTTATATTTTCCCAATGGATCGCGTAGAATTAACAGATATAACCGATACAACCGTTGCTTTCAGTCTCCTCGGCCCCGAAAGCACTCAACTACTAGAAAAACTCGGAGTTACCGAACTAGACAATCAATCCTACGCTACTCACAAATCGATAAAAACCCCCCCTCTTTCGGCGGATGAAGGGGAGGTTCGAGTTGCTGTTGGTAGCGGTTTAGCAACTCCTGGATACACGTTAATTGCGCCAGCCAGCGACGCAGCCCGCTTGTGGACTGAGTTAGTTAAAGCTGGGGCCGTACCAATGGGCGATCGAATTTGGGAACAACTGAGAATCGAACAAGGACGCCCCGCACCCGATTTTGAACTCACAGACGATTACAACCCCCTAGAAGCCCGCCTTTTACACACAATTACTTATGACAAAGGCTGCTACATCGGCCAAGAAACAATTGCCCGGTTGAACACCTACCAAGGAGTCAAACAAGAACTTTGGGGCGTGCAATTGAGCGGCCCCGTTGAGCCCGGAACAGTCATCACAATTGGAGAAGAAAAAGTCGGCAAACTCACCAGTTTTGTCAAAACCGAATCCGGCTATTTTGGACTTGCTTACATCCGCACCAAAGCCGGAGGCGAAGGACTGAAAGTGCAGCTAGGAGAAATTGCCGGAGAAGTAGTAAACCTACCTTATTTAAATTAATCAGCATAGCTTCGTAGTGAGGACTTCAGTCCGCATAAATCAGAGGACTGAAGTCCTCACTACGAACCCAGAGCGCCTGTTTTAGTGGACATCAAATAATGACATATCCCTCCCTTAAAACAGCTTCACTAACCTGCGGATCCGGCTCTACAGGGTCGCTGTAATAAGTGTCAATATGTTTAATAAAACCTTCCCGATAAGCTTTCAGATGTGATTCAAGTGCTTCGATATCCTGCTTTTTTGTCGCGTAATACCATTTTTTTAAAGATGTGCTAGAGATAAATAATGTAAAATCCAAGACCATCCTGTGAGAAACCAATGACATGATTCGTTAAAGATGCTAAGATTTCCTGAACTTTTACGCGGAGTTGGTCAAGATTACTAAAAACTAACTTTCGCTTAAAATTCTTTGATGTATTCCCACACTCTTTCTGTTGGATTTACTTGACAGACAATGAGGAGGCTGAAATAGTAAAATAATATTGTCTGGCAATTCAGATGTGCTTAAAAGATGACCCGGAGCATTATCGACTTGAATGATATGCAATTCATCGGGATATTCAAGCGACAATTGTTCCAAATATGCTTGAAAACAAACTTTATCTAAATGGGAAAACTCCCCAAAAAAACTTCGTCCAGTAGATGGATATACTGCTCCGTAAAGCCAGAAACATTTAAATTTCCATTGATGTTTTCCTACGGGTTTTACACCCCGTAGTGTTATTCTTCGTCTCTGAATTGTATGTAGTCCTAATCGAGTTTCGTCACTACACCAAAACAGAAATCTTTTGTATTTCTTTACTTGGTCAGGAGCTTTATTCAGCAAGGCTTTGATTTTTTGAGACAGGCTATTTTTGAATTCATTAATTGCCGTTAAATTTTGTTCACTACTCCGGGGCCTAAGGTTCGCCAAAATAGGATCACGGACAACTAAAGTGAACAGATTCCTTTGGACTTCATACCAATTGCTAATTATCTTTTTAGAGCGCATCAACTCCAATTTGATAAATGCGTGAAGTGAGCAAAATATGTGAGTTTTGATCGCAGAGGTGTCTCTCACCATGAACCGACAAATTCCACATATAGCCTTTCTCAAAAAGATGAGGTATAACTGGCAGATCGTATAACCGCTTAGACGTATAGGGCTCGCATCCCAACAACGTCCGCGAATCTTTCGCTAGATCCGCTATACTTGTTTGAGTCCTCTATGAAAAGTTTCAATGCCCCAATGTATATCGTGAATTGTGATAAATTCACTTCGACTTGTTTCTTGCAGCTTGGACAGTTGTGGCAGATATAAAATATAATGTCTAGAGTCTTCTTTTTTAAAGTCTTTCCTAAACAATTTTATAAATCCAAATTCTTTCAAATGAGTTATTAATCCTTCATCTGCTATCTCTAAATTACTTACCTGGCAATACTTGTGCGGCTCATTAGAGACGGTTCTGTTTTTTTAAATCCCGAATAAAAAAACAGTTTCTGGTTTCTTAGAAACTTTAAGTTTTCTACTCCTGAATACCAACTATCTCCCGTTACTATTCTTGGTTGTACTCCCCATTCTGTGATTTCCCTCACCATTTATCTAAAATAATCGTTTTTGGTTTTTCCATCTCTTTTATCGTAAATTCTGTAATTGATTGGCACTGAATTACCATAGATGTCACTATAATATAGCGTGATTAAGTTTAATCCTCTGATCGGCTTATGGTATTTACCTGACCAAAAATAGCTAATTAATTCTGTATGTTTTGGTTCACTATACAGCTTTTATATGACTGTATCGTCAACACTTAATATACCTCCTTCTAAGTTGATAAACTTTTCTATTATCGAAAATAAATCTGACGGTTCATATCTCTCTCTCACCAAAAAGCCATTAATACTATCATGGGAAACGTCTCCCAATATCTCTGAAGTGCCTACTGCACCCCCCAAACTTGGGTTCTGAGAGTAAAAATAAGGTGTATAGCTCCTTATTGCATCGCGCTGTCGAGGTTTTAGTTATTTTTCTGATTGTCCGATACCAGGCACGTAGATGTTCCCTCTTTATCAATGCACTATTTGGTTATTTTGTCAATGCGTAAGTCCTAATTTACTGAAACATTAGCTATATTTGGTAACCTGCCATACAGATAGCTTGAGTAGTAAAAGGCTGTGGAATCGCTGTCAAATATAATGTTAAGAGTTTTAACGCTTGCGCTACTTTATATGAACTTTAAAATTGCGTCAAAACTCGTATGTGATTGCAAAGAAATAGTAAAGATATGTTTTGAGTATTGCCAACAGCCAGCAACTTAAGTTTATAGTTGTAGAGACAAATGTTTGATAGATCGTGTTCCAACTTGGTCGATCGCCAAAATAAATAGGTAAAGAAATGCTTAATAAAACTACAAGTAGGCTGAAGACAAGCAATAAGTATGAGAGCCGATAGGGCATCTCTACCATAGGGTGTCTTTCCCATCAAGTCGCTTTCAGTCTAAAAAATCTTAAAATTAAGCAGACTTTAAAAGATTCTGTCCCTCGAAAATCAGTTTAACAACTCGCTTATCAGCAACCGTATTTCTAGAATCTCAAGGAGCCAACAGTGAAAAGTGTAATTAACCCCTCAGAAGTGTTTGAAGGTGCTAGCAAAGCCGAAATAATCGATCGCATCCAACGGTTAGTTCCCCCAGGTTCCCCGGAACCCCAAGATCCTGAAATCCTAGCAGCCCTAAAAACTCTCACCGCACAGCTAATCACCGCCTATCAAGCCGACGGACAACTAGAAAGCGAACCTTTTACCGACGTGCGCGATCGTACAATTCACCTACAGGCATCCGCAGTCAACAGCAAAATCAAAGGAAAAACCATTCTCGTAACCGGGGGAGAAGGATGCGTCGGCGCTTTCTTAATCGAAAAACTCATCGAATTAGGCGCAACCAAAATCATTTCCGCAGACAAAGCCCGATGTCAAAACCCCGGAGAAACTCTCCCGCATTTTAACAAAGAAGGTGAAGTAACTTTCTATGCGGTTGACATTCGCAACTGGGAGGCACTGAAACATATATTTGAGGTAGAAAAACCAGAGATTGTTTTTCACCTAGCAGCCCAACGCCAACCCGGACTAGCTGAAATCAAAATCCGAGAAACAGTTACAACCAGCCTGTTAGGATGCAAACACGTCATCCAGCTATGCGAAGAATACGGCGTAGCAGACTGCATCTTCTCTTCCACAGGCAAAACATCTCGATACTTTACAACCGAAGTTTACGCAGCCTCCAAAAAGTTTGCCGAATGGCAATTTGCCAAAGCAGCTCAAGCAGGAAACGTCACTTACGGGATGGTTCGCTTTACTCATATGTTGGAAAATAGCTTGTTCTGCGAGCAAATGTCCAAAAAAGTAGAGCAAAGTAAAACTGTCAACGTTCATGCTCCCCACCGCTACGTCACCGCTCAAAATCTTGTCGAAGCCGTACATTTATTGCTGAACGCTCTGGTAGTCTCCGTTCCCGGAAAACTGAAAATTGTCGCAGTCAGCAATCTCGGGTGGCCGACAGAAACCTTGGAAGTTGCTCTTTATAAAATTCTTGAATCAGGCAAAAATCTGCCGATTTATTTTCAAGGACTTTTACCGGGATACGAAGAACCATTTTTCCTCGGACAGTTTGACTGGAGCAAGCCTACAGACATCCATCTGCTAATTAATGTTCTGGAAGATCCTTTTAGAATCATTGATGATGCTGGCGACATGGTAACTGTAGAATTAGCTCCTTTTTCTTTGCGCGTGTTAGATGGACAAGTGTCAAACTTGGAAAACTTAATCAACACTCCAGATTTACCGGAAGTGGAAATCAAGCACGCTCTAGTCGCAGCAGAAAAAGAAGTTATTGCTTCCTCTTTTGCATGGAGTTCCCCCCAAGAGTTGTTAAAGATTTTGCAGTGGGGAGTCAATCCCAAGAAATTGCAAGGTTACGGAACAGAAATTGGTGACTACACGGAGATTATCGAACTCCTGCTGCAAGGAATGTACGGGCGGCTCAACGAAGAAGTCTTGAAGGGTGCCGGAATTACTGCTGATGAATTTGAGCAGTTAGTTGACAGTCTTTCTACGCTGGATTCTATTCAAGCAGAAGTGGGATATTTGCGATCGATATCGAGATGTGTCAGACAATCTGTACTCCCCGCACACTTCACCAAAAAAAAATCTGAACCTTCTCCTGTCCACGATGCAGCGTAATTGGAAAATAGTTTAGAGATGGCTTTGTTGATTTTAGTCGATTAAAAATAGAACATCGCAAACCCGGTTTCTTTGAAATACCGGGTTTCTTAATTCTAGGCCTATTTGAGGTTAAGTTAAGTGATTTATAGCATTTCGAGCGAAAGATGAGGTATAACTGTAAATAAAGTTTTTGAGGCGATTTCACTTACTATATAATCACTATCTGAGGGCTAAAGCCCAACAACATACCTCAGCTATCTGAGGGCTAAAGCCCAACAATATACCTCAGCTATCTGAGGGCTAAAGCCCAACAATATACCTCAGCTATCTGAGGGCTAAAGCCC